>JANMIM010000975.1:0-6161 GCA_031375795.1 Bacteroidota bacterium | reverse complement strand
CGCCTTTTGCCATTGCGTTGAGGAATTTTTCGCCAACTTCTTTTGCACCACCTGCGCTACCGCAAGCCCACAACACTACTACTGCGAGCAGTGCGATTGCTGAAAATTTCAGTGTCCTTTTCATAATTTTTTAAAAATGATCGTGATGAATAACTTTTAATCCAGATTGGTTTCTTTTCGATTCCTCGACAAAGGTAAACCTTTCCGTCGATAATACGAGGGTGGGCAAAATCGGATGAAGTGCAGTTGCGCGTCGTTGGGAGGGGCTGGACGGGTAGGGGAATCACTACCGGAAGTCGAAAAGTGGCCTCGATCGAGCACAGAGGACTGTTTTGGAGAAAGGGGCCTGCCTTTCAGACGCTGAAACCACACGTTCCGGGCCTCTGAGACCAAGGAGAGATTAACCATTTTAACAACTAGGACACAAAAAAAGGGGCCTCTTGCGAGGCCCCTTGTATCGTAGCTGAGTGCGAAATTATTCGCCAGCAGCAGAGTCACCAGCGGTAGAGTCGGTACCCATGGCACCTTCCATTGCGCCTTCGAGCTCTTTGCCCATTTCTTCGAGGCCACCAGCAGCGCCACCGCCACCTTTGGTCCAAGCTGCTTTCCACTGACCGTCTTCTTTCACGAGGTCGAGGGTTTTGTCAGCACCGTTTTCCTTGTAGGAAAGGGTAGCCTTGTCGCCTTCTTCTTTGATCTCGCCGATTTCGATTTTGTCAGGATTGGCTTTCTTGGCGTCAGATGTACCAGACATCATGTCCAAAGAAGCTTGAGCGTCTTTGGTAGCAAAGGTTTTGGCACCAGCGATGTCGCCTTTTGCCATTGCGTTGAGGAATTTTTCGCCAACTTCTTTTGCACCACCTGCGCTACCGCAAGCCCACAACACTACCACTGCGAGCAGTGCGATTGCTGAAAATTTCAGTGTCCTTTTCATAATTTTCTAAAAATGATCGTGATAAAACTTTTAATTCGGTTGAGCTTTTATACAAAACCAGTGCAAATGTAGAAACTTTTCAGGAATCCCCTCTTTTGCGTTCCGAAGAAATCAACATCCCACAGTTTTGGGGCATTCGACTTGGAATTAGGACGCTTCGTTTTTTGGAGGGGCTTGCTTGCACGCAATTGGTCCTCATGGGCCTGGTTTTGCATCAGCAACCATTTTTGAACATGATGGCCCATTTGGTCTGCAAGCCTTTGATTCCCATTCTCAGTCCAAAGTGCGGCCGAAAATTGTGGAAAAGAAACGGGGACCTAACCCGTCTGCCGCACTCAATTCAGCGGCACATCCGCCTGCCAGATCTGTTCTTCCCCTCCCTTGTTCCAGGTCGCCTTCCATTGGTATGCCGAGTCTTTTGCAAGGTGCAAAACCAAGTCAATACCGTTTTTCTTGTAGGAGAGCTCTGCATGCTTGCCATTCTCGTGCAAGGTGCCGATTTCGATTTGGTCCGGATGCGCCTTGCGGGCCTCGGCCGTTGCGGCCATCAGGTCCAATGAGGCTTGGGCCGCTGGGGTTGCATAGCCTTTTGCGGATTCAAAATCGCCTACCGCCACCGCTTTGAGGAAGGCGGAGCCGACGGCCTTGGGATCCTCGCCATTGGTGCATGCACCAAAAAGCATGAGAAGTACAATCAAGGCAAGCGCCTGCTTGGAATGCTTATTCATACTCGTATTTAAAGATAGGTTTGCAGTGAGGATTCAGATACAGGTTGTCGATCGCCACATAGGGCTTGTCAAACACCTGGGACAATGAAATGTAACTCGTGTCCTTGGTGGCGATCACCAGCGCCTTGTAGATCATCTCTGAGCAATACATCTTGTTGTCGGTCGTCATGTCAAAGTCCAGGTCAAACTCGATGCCTGAATTGTAGTACCCATCGAGCACTTGGATGAATTTCACGCGTTGCTCGTCCGTGAGGTCCCACCTGAACACGCCAAACTTATATGTGGCGGCTGGATGGCAATAGATTGCAATCTCCTCGCGCTTCATCTTTTGGGAAACATTTTCCTCGCCGCCTGTGGCGTGGTAGATGAAGGTTTGGCCGTCGACCTTCTTCACGATGCCACTATGCGAAAATTGGGGATCCTGTGTTTGGAAGGTCAATATCGCATCGCTCACGAATCCCTTGCTATGGCGCAGGACCAGGTCGCCGTCCATGAGCGTCGATTCATCGAGGCCCGCAGCCTTCCATTTCTTCATCTGCTGCTCGTTCAGCCACTTGGGATAGGGGTTGAAGTCAATGTAGATGAGGGTGTACACCACAAACAGCCCGAAGACCATCGTGAAAGTACCTTGTCGTATGCGATCAGAGAGCTTCATATTTCGAGGGCAAAGATACGTCGTCACCCGCGTTTCCAAAATAGGCCTGCCGGGCAGCACCCAAACTTTCATTCCCTCCAGAATTCTGGATGATCTTTGACATACAACATTCTCTATTGTCGGTAAAGTTTAGATTTTCAATTAAGTTTGTTCTGACCCTCAATGGGTGAATTCATCCTCATTTCATTCCGATAAGTTTATGCAATCTCGAAAATCCCTCTACGCCATCATGATCTTCACAGCCGTGGTGGCCATCACGTTTGTGGCTTGCAGCTCCAATCCACAGAAGCAAGGACCCGAGGAAACCGCCGAGGCCTTTTTGAAAGCCCTTCAATTTGGAGACTACGACAAGGCAAAGACCTTTTGCTCGGAAGGTACCGCCAAGAACCTCGGCTTGATGGAAACGATGGCGGGCTTGGGGGCAAACCCCATGGCCGCAAGCTTCACGATCACCGAGACCAAGGAAGATGGCGACTATGCCACCGTGTTTTACGACCAAGGTGAGGAAAAGGCCAAGGAACTCCAACTGCGCAAGGACGAGGGCAAATGGGTCGTGATCATGAGCAAGACCGACATGGGCCCCAAAAAGGAAGAACCAAAAAACCCGATTTCCATCAACGACGACGCCGATAAGGACGAAACCCCACCCGCCGAGAAGTACAAGACCTTCCGCGAGGGCAAATCGGCCAAGGAAACCGTCGAGGCCTTTGTGCAGGCGCTCAATTACAAGGATTACGACGTTGCGATGCGCTTTGGCTCCAAGTCCACCAACGATATGCTGGAGTACCAGCAATCCATGGCGGCACTCAGTGATGACAAAAAAGAAGATCCAGCCAAGACCATCACGAGGGTCGAGGAGGATGGCGACTTTGCCAAGGCCTACTACAAGGAAGAAGGCAAGAAAGGCGAAAAAACCCTCACAATGGGCAAGGATGACAATGGCAACTGGGAAGTCATCATGACCAAGTCGGAGATGGACGAAAAGTAGGCCCTGGGCTTCCATCTCCCGATCCAATGCTTCCTGTGCAGCCTCTTGTGCAGGAAGCATTTTTTTGTGGCCGGTGGTATGGGTCCGCGGCGAGATGCCTGCCCCACAAAAAAGCCGAAGCCCAGATCCGGGGAGGATGGGGCTTCGGGCATATCAAAAAATGCTGCTGAAAAAATAGGGATGGAATAATCTATCTAGCTGTTGCGGCCTATTTCATTGGAAACCAAAGATCAAGCTGCAAACTCAAAGTTGCTGTACATGCGCTCGAGCGCCTCAAAGTAGGCTTGGTCGTAGCGATCTTGTGGGGCCATGATTTCTAGCCCGGCGTCATGGTCGGCCACGACGCCCATGCAGAGGTCACATTCGCAGCCAGGCATCAGGAGCAAGTGATTGCTGCAGGTGCAGTAGTGCGTGTAGGCTGATATGTGCGATCTCTTTTCCATTGTGTTTTTCTTTATGATCCAAAGCTCAGATCGGTTTTTGACATCTCGTGTCAAAAACTCGGAGGGAAATTCATGACCGGCAGGTTTTTGGGAAGAATTTTTTGCTCCGGGCAGGCCCTGGGCAGGGAGATGATGGAAGTTGCGCGATCGATTCCGTGTTCTGATTGTCCACAAAGCACGCAGCCCCTCCGGGGAGGAGAGGCTGTGCTTCAAAAAATGCTGCTGTGAAACTACGGAATACTAAGTGCTGTTTTTGGGGGGATGGGAACTATTGGGATGGGGTATATATCGATGCTGAACGTACTGTGATTATGCTGCGAATTCAATGTCCTCATACAGGCGCTCAAGCGCCTCAAAATAGCTGAGGTCAAACTTCTCCTGGGGAGTCGCGTGTCCGTACTCAGGGCAATCGAGATCGGCGATGAGCCCCATGCACAATTCGCAGACGCAGCCGGGTGACAGCAGTAGCTGTGAAGGGCAGGTGCAGAGCAAAACGTCGGGGGCTATGTACAATCTCTTTTCCATTTTCTTTCGCTTTATGACCCAAAACTCAGGCCTGCTTTTGACATCTCGTGTCAAAAACTCCAACCTTTCTTTGAATCGCTGAACAATTATTGACTTCCATGATACAAGTCTACTCATAAAATTGGGTATTGTCAATAGGTGTGGCAAAATAATTGGTAAAATATTTTAGAAACCGCGTTTTTGTGCAATTTCGGCACAAAAATCAACCAATAAAATTTGCATTCAAGAGGGGAGGGGCTACGGAAACAAGGAATCCAGTGCGGATCGTTGCAGTGGCCAAACTAAGAACTCCTGGCCTTCCCCCGAATTTGAGCGAAGAATGCATCGTGTTCGCAAACTGAATGGACGGCAGCTTGCTGTGGCATGGACGTGATCGTTGGTTTCATTTCGATCTACATCCCACAATGCAGCCCGGGCTTAAATAGCCCATGACTTCACCGTGTTCCGCTTGCGGGAGTCGTGGGCAGCCAATCATGAGCAACAATCTTTGATTCTTAATCAATTAATATATGAGATATTAATTGATTAAAAATCAATTGATAAGATGTTTAATCGTAAATTATGAATGATGAATTATTCCACCAAATCAAGGCCTCAAACCTTGCGATTGGCAATGCGTTCGTTCAGGAATTCACGCAACTCGACGGGTTCCAGGACCTCGACCTCGTCGAGCAAGCCCAGGATAAATCGGCCCACGGAAATGAAGCTGCTGCATTGTGCCTCAAAAAGGTAATGCTTCACGTCCTCCTTATATATATGTGGGGCAGACAACGGAAACTCCTCCTTGAGCAGATGCGCCGCGCGCATCGAGAGCCGGAGCTTGATGGCCTGTGATTCACCCCCGTTGATCCCAAAAATATCGGGCTTGGCCTCGGCCTCATGAAAGACCTCAAACTTCCAATGTTCATCGAGCAGGGCGACCTCCTCGATGCGTTCGATCTTGTACGTCTTGCTCACGTTGGGGCCATGCTCGAAGCCCTTGACAAAGACACCGTCGGCCGAGAAGGCGTAGGGCTCGACACGGCGCGACTTGATGCTCGAGGAGTTTGCGCTGTGGTAATTGTGCAGCCTCACCTGCTTGCGCTCGCGGATCGCGTTTGCCAGCTTCTCGATGTTGCGGCTGATGTCGGATTTTACGATCACCTTGAGCACATCTTCCATGCCCGAAAATGCCAGCATTTTCGCGGCGATCACCTTTTTCATCGGGTTGCTCTCGGGGATCGAGGCCAGCGCCTGCGCCAGGATGCCAGCCTCCTCTGCCGAAAATTGAAGGTTTTTCTCAAACTTCTGCACCTCGCTGTCCAAGCCCCGGATCACATATTTGCCCTTGGAAATCTCCTCCGGAAAAAACCCGACCTGCTCCAGCAGCTCCAGGTCCCTGTAGACCGTGCGGTAGGTGACCCCCAGTTTGGCCACCAAGTCATTGATGCTCAAGCCAAATGGGGACTTGGTCAGGAGCATGATCTCCCGAAACAAGCGCAACAATTTTCCTTTGTAGTCTGCCTCTGCCATAATCGATCCCTGAAATTACGGGCAATCGCACAAAAACCAAAGCATTTGGCAGATGGTTTTGTAGAAGCAGGCAAATGGCCTATTTTGGCGGGTGTAAGATGGAGCAATGAAAGACAAAGTCATTTTGATCACAGGCGCGTCGAGCGGCATCGGGCGGGCCCTCGCCCTCAAGTTTGCGCGCGAGGGCAGCAAGGTCGTGCTAGGTGCACGCAACCTGGAACAGCTCGCAGCGGTCGGCGCCGAGATTCAGACGGCGGGCGGCACTGCCTTTTGGAAACAACTGGACGTGACCCAAAATGCAGATTGTGAAGCCTTTGTAGCCGCCGCAATCAAGCAGTTCGGCAGGGTGGACGTGCTCATCAACAATGCCGGGATC
>JANMIM010000956.1:0-6164 GCA_031375795.1 Bacteroidota bacterium | reverse complement strand
TGGTGCCCTCCCAGTGCAAAGGTATTTTTGGATGAAGGCTTGCATCGTCAAGTCCAAATTTATTGGTGTCGGGTGAATTGTGATTCAGATGGTTAGGTCCAACTTAATTTTGCGGTACGCAGCGATTTGTTTGCTATGCTGGTTCTGGGGGTCGGGCACTTGTGTCGGGCAGTCCCTCGCCGAGGCCATGCATTTTTTTGAAGCTCCGCTCCATGCGCAGGAAATCTACCTCCCCTACAAGGCCGACCTGCTGCGTGAGGAACAATTGCGCGGCCAAATGAACGGCTTGGAATCGGGCATGAACCCAGACCAAGTGCGTGCGAGCCTCGGCGCACCCGACGAGATCGAGCCGATCTTGGTCCAAGGTGACCGCACCGAGGAGTACAGCGGCTTTCAGTACGTCTACCTGCTGGAGCGCGAAAAATCGACCGAATGGGGAAAGGCCTACGAGGAGAAATGCCTGCGCATCAATTTCAACATGAGTGGGCTGCTGATTTCGGCAGAAGGCCATGCTGTGCCTGGGTTCAAGGAGGTGGTGCGTGAGATGGGCCTCGACTTTGCCTTCTCGATGGGCTTGCACGAGACTGTCAAAGTCAATGATCTCCTGATTCGACTCGATTTTGTATTGGATGCCGATGCGGAATCTGCGGGCGAAGCCTCCTCCGAAGCCGATGCACAATTTCCCTATGGCTTGTTTTCTGTGGCGCTCAGCGATCGCTCAGACAAATTGAAGCTCTCAATGGCCGATGGCCAAGATGCTGGCCTTCAAAGCAAAACATACGGCCAATACCGCATCACGCTGCTCGCCATCCCAAGCAATGGCCGCGTGAGCTTGGTCGTGAAGTAATCAAAATTCCGGATGGGTCTACTTGTCAATCATGCCGCGGCAGCGGGAGAAGGCTCGGCATTTTGTTTCTTCAGAAACATGGTCACGTCCTTGTAGACAAAGTAAAGGCCTGCCGGCAGGATGAAAAACGCCAGTTTGTTTGCTTCCCAAGCACCTGCGAAATCCAGCTGTACGATGTGGATGCAGGCAGTGGTGAGCCCGCAGCCTGGGCAATGCATCTTAAAAATCGCCGTCCAAAGACAAGGTATGCAGATGTCGATGTCGGCAAATGCATACAACAGAATAGCAAAAATGGAGTAGGCGCCCACTGCAGTGAACAGGCCCCTACTCCACAAGTATCTTCCGGCGAGTGCGAGGACTCGCTTAGCTTTTGATTGGCCTTCCTTCGGCATCTTTGAAATTGCCGGTGAGAATGATGATCAAGTCGACGATCTGCCAGATGCCGCAACCCCCGAGGGTGAGCAACTGGGCGACTCCGATCCCGATGTGGCCCGTGTAGAAACGGTGCACACCAAAGACACCGAGGAACCAGCACAGCAAAAGTGTGACCAGCCAGCGGTTTTTGTCTTCGGGGGAAACAGGCTGCTGCTGCTGGGCATAGCCTTGATTGGCATTGCTGTTGAAGATGTCGCGCTGCTTGGCATCACAATTCTGGCACAATTGCCCAGGATTTGCGGTGGGCCCTCCGCACGACGGACATGGTTGCTTTTCCAATGCGTAGATGAAATGAAGGTGAAAAAAGGAAAAAGAGGGGGCCGAAGCCCCCTTCTGAATTAGGCGAGATCGCGGCCGTCGGCCATTTTCATGTTGCCCATGATGATCTGGATGAGGTCGATCAATGACCAGATGCCACAGCCACCAAAGGTAAGCAATTGGATCCACCAGTTGCTGTAACCCATCATCATGCGGTGAATGCCCAGGGGTCCGAGCAGCCAGCAAACGATGATCATCGTCATTTTAGATTGGACTTGCTTTTGTTCAGCCATAAAACTCTTGTGTCTTTAACTTCTTCGTGCCTACTCTTTTTTGCGGTTTTCAGCTTCCCCGATATTCATTCCAATTTAGGAACAATTTCTTGAACAAAAAATTTTTGGTGTCAGGGAGAAAATCAACATTCCCACATTTCACAGCCTCCATCCATGACAATCCTCACAGCCATAGCGCATTGCAACCAGCATCTTTTTGATGCCATTTCCCCAAACGGCATCCAATGCAGGCTGAAAACGTCTATCGATTGATGTTCTCGGGGCAAATATAAGACCTGAAATTTCATTCGAAAAGTGAATTTTTGGGGAATTGATCAAAATCTTGCCGCCTACACTGGTCCGCCAATCAAAGTCATTTGCAATAGGCATCGATGAGCCGATCGGCACCGGGTTCTTTCTGTGCCTTGGCCTCGGCCAAGTCCAGGCAGCCTGATGTGCGCTCCCCCATCTCACATTTGGCCCAGCCGAGCAGCAGCCGCGTGTGTGCATTGCTGGGTTCGAGCAAATAGGCTTGCTCAAAATCTGCCCTTGCCTCAGCGACCTGCTTTCCATTCATGAGCAGCAGACCACGATTGATAAAGGCCTCCACATAATTTGGATCCCACTGTATGGCCTTGCCAAAGTCCATGATGGCGAGCTGGGTCTTGTTTTGGCCGGCCTCCAGGAAGGCGATGTTGTACCACGCACCGGCATTGCGTGGATTGGAGAGCACTGCACGGCGGTAGTTGGTCTCGGCACCCAGGAGGTCTTGATCGGCAAATTGCTGCACCAAGCCCATGCCATTGAGACCCTCGCTGTCATTGCGATTGAGGTCCAGGAGGTGCTGGTAGTCGGCGCGGGCCGACTCAAAATCGCCCATCATATAATAGGTGTGTGCACGGTTGCGGAGCGGCACCGGCCAATTTGCCAAAATCGACAATGCCTCGGAAAATGCCTGGTTGGCTTGGGCATACTCCCCGAGCCGCAGATGAGACTCGCCGATGCGGTTGAGCAGCTTGGGATCGCCCTTGCGGTATTCGGCGATGTAACCGAGGTCCTGCAATGCCTCGCGGTAGCGACGCATGCGGTACTTCAGGTCTGCCCGTCGATCGAGCGCGGCATAGTTGCGGGAGTCGACGTCGAGCAGCATGTCGTAGTCTGCCAGGGCCTCGTCGAGCCGCCCCATGGACGCAAGGAGTGCGGCACGGTTTCCCAATGCGGAAATTTGGGCCGGCTCATCCCGTAGCAGCTCGGTATAGGAGGCGATCGCTCCGGCAGTGTCCCCCCGGCTCGTGCGATCCTTGGCCCGCTGCAACAGGTCGCTGCTTTCCACGACGGTCGGTGCGGCGACTGCCTGCGGCTTGTCTGTCGTGGAGTCGGTGGCAGAGGAACATGCGCACCAGAGAAGGGTGCAACAGAGGCAGACCGCAGCGCCGCTTGCCCCAAGGACCCTTTCCAGAATTGACTTAGCCTTCATCACCGCAGCAAGTTCCATTTTCCGTCGATCAATGCAAAATCGGCAATTGACGATCGTGGGCGGGTCCAGGTTTGGCCCGGGCATCGAGAAGCAAGGACTTGTAAAAGCGGTCGGGCACCATACCCCGTAGCTTGCCCGACATCATCGTCCCCCAGCCTGAGCTACCTTCAATTCCGTGTTCTACCGCCAAATCATGCCCCAAACGCGATGCCCTGACATTTTTTTATACACAGTTTTGCAAAGCGAACAATTATTCGCTTAAATTACGTTGTCAATTTTATTACAACTAAATTTAAAAATCTCAATGGAAGGAATGATTGGAGAAATCCGAATGTTTGCCGGGAACTTTGCGCCCAAATCCTGGGCGTTTTGTCAAGGGCAAATCCAAAACATCTCGAGCAACACAGCGTTGTTCTCGATCTTGGGAACCACCTACGGCGGAAATGGTACCACCAATTTTGCGCTACCCAACCTGGACGGCCGTGTTGCGATCGGTCAAGGCACGGGGCCCGGATTGCCGACCTACAGCTTGGGACAGGTCGGTGGTGCATCCAGCGTGACGCTTACCACAGCAGAAATGCCCGCACACTCCCACACTGCGACCGGTAACTTTTCCCCGCCCATCTCGTCTGGTGCAGATGAGACCAATCCTGCAGGCGGCTACATGAGCATCTCGACGATTGGCGACATCTATACCGGAGACACCAGTGTCATCATGGGCCCTAGCCCTGTAAACTGTACATTTGGTCCTTCTGGCGGAAATCAGCCACACAACAATCAGCAGCCCTACTTGGGGATGAACTACGTAATCTGTTTGTACGGTATTTTCCCAGCCAGAAACTAATGCTCGTATTCTCATTCACAACAACTTAAAAAAAATCCAACATGGAAGGTTATATCGCTGAAATCAGAATGTTTGCAGCAGGTTTTGCTCCCAGAAACTGGAGCTATTGCAATGGCAACTTGCTGTCGATCGCAACAAATAGTGCGCTTTTTTCGCTTTTGGGTACCACTTATGGCGGTGACGGCAGGGTCACCTTTGGCTTACCTGATTTCCGTAGCCGCACGGCTGTGGGTACAGGTCAGAATTCCTCCACTCAGCTTGGCGAGATGGGTGGTACCGAGGCAGTAACGCTGATCGGGCCTGAAATGCCAGGCCACACGCACACAGTGACGGGAAATGTGAATGCCAAAGCCAGCACCAGTGGAGGTGACGAAACCAACCCAAATGGTGCCTACATGGCTGCTTCCCCCAACTTGTACACTACGACGGCCAATTCAAGCATGGGCGCTGTGACGACGCCTGTGACTTGCGGCATCGGCGGAAGCAGTATGCCTCACAACAATCTCCAGCCTAGCTTGGGGATGAATTACATCATTTGCCTCTACGGAATCTATCCATCGCGCAACTAAGCAAGGGCAGCTGATGTCGCTGCAGAAGGCTTTTCTGTGGCAATTTTTCAATTTCCTATTAGTCCCAACTTCAAAACAACGATATTATGGATGCTACAATATCTGAAATCAGATTATTCGCTGGCAATTTTGCCCCACTATATTGGGCATATTGCAATGGCCAATTGATGTCTATCGCAGAGAACACCGCGCTTTTTTCCTTGTTAGGTACCACTTACGGTGGCGATGGGCAAGTAACGTTTGCGCTGCCCGATCTCCGTGGCAGGGTCGCAGTTGGCACAGGTCAAGGGCCAGGCTTGAGCGCGTGGGACCTCGGTGAAGTGACAGGTACTCCTCAAGTCACACTCACCCAGGGTCAAATCCCGGCGCACATTCACTCGGCAATTGGAAGTGTCTTGCCCGCATCCGGGAATACACCCAACACCTCCAGCCCACAAAATGCTTTCATGAGTGTTGCTTCCGCAGACATCTACGGCAGTGCGATCGGTTCGGGCACGATGGGCCCAGATCCTTTTACACTCTCAGTGGCTCCACAAGGCGGAAATCAGCCTCACGAAAACATGATGCCTTACTTGGCGCTGAATTTCATCATTGCCACCGAGGGGATCTATCCTTCAAGGAACTGATGCATTTTGAAACGGTATGAAGAAAGGGACCCCAGGGTCCCTTTCTTTTTTGGTTCCTTTTGAAGCAACGCAAGCTCCTGAAGGCCTTGATATCCAGGTTCAGGCATTGAGGTGGACCACTGTCCACCCTGCACCACCCTGCTCGATCGGCGCGTCCTCACAGCGCCGCACCTCTGGCACCGTGGCCAGAAACTCCCTGATCGCGATGCGCAATGCACCTGTGCCCTTGCCGTGCAGGATCCTCACCTCGGGCAAACCCGCCAAGATCGCATCGTCGATGAAGCGAGACACCGGGGGGAGGGCCTGCTCCACCCGAAATCCCATGACGCTGAGCTCCAGCGAGATATTTGCTTTTTTGGTCACCATCGATCCCATGCGTCGCATCACGCCCGGGCTGCCCGTGCGTGGGGGCTTGATCTTGGACAAATGCTTGACCTTGACGGTGATGCGCATCTCGCCCAGCGCCACGACTGCACGCTTGTCTTGCAACTCCAAGACCTGCCCATACGAATTGGAGTCCCTGAGCAAGACCCAGTCCCCCTCGGAAATCTTGGCACCGACCAGCACCTCGGGATTCTCATCCACCTCCAATTGCTCCTCGGCGGCCTCTTCCTCGGCGATTTCCAGGGCCTCCTCGGGCGGCAACTCCGGCAACATCTCGGCGAGGTCACGCCTGATGGTCTTGGTGCGCTCCTTGTCGGCCTGTGTTTCCCTGATCTCCTTGATGGTCTGCTCGATCTTGGCGTTGGCGCTGTCGATCAGGGCTTGCGCCTTTTGGTGTGCCTCGCGCAAGATCTTGGCTTCCTGCTCCTTGGCGCGCGTTGCCAGCTCTTGGT
>JANMIM010000901.1:0-1542 GCA_031375795.1 Bacteroidota bacterium | reverse complement strand
CTCCCCGCTCACGTCGCGGGTGATCGAGGGGTTGTCGCTCTTGCGGGCGATCTTGTCGAGCTCGTCGATGTAGACGATGCCGCGCTGGGCGGCGTCCACGTCATACTCAGCCGCTTGCAGCAGACGCACGAGCACACTCTCCACGTCCTCGCCCACATAGCCTGCCTCGGTGAGCACCGTGGCGTCGGCAATGCAAAACGGCACGTTCAGCACTTTTGCAATCGTGCGCGCCAGCAGGGTCTTGCCGGTGCCGGTGCTGCCCAGCAACAAGATATTGCTCTTTTCAAGCTCCACGTCGTCGACCATCCCCTTGGAGTTGATGCGCTTGAAGTGGTTGTAGACCGCGACCGAAATCACGCGCTTGGCATCATCCTGCCCGATGACGTAGCTGTCCAAGTGGGCCTTGATCTCGCTGGGCTTGAGCACGCTCAGCTGTTTCACGGGGGCTTTCTTGCGAAACTCCTCTTTGATGATCTGGTGGGCCTGGTCCACACAATAATTACAGATGTGGGCGCCACCGTAGCCAGCCAACAGGACGTCGACGTCCTTCTTGGCCCTTCCACAAAATGAGCAGGAAGCGGGTTGCTTCTTTTCAGCCATGATCTTTGGTTTCAAGGATTAACGTTTGAGCACATCGTCGATCAAGCCGTAGGCTTTTGCCTCCTCGGCGATCATCCAGTAGTCGCGGTCGCTGTCTTTCTCGACTTTCTCGATCGACTGCTTGCTGTGATGCGCGATGATCTGGTACAGCTCGGTCTTGATCTTTTGCATCTGCTCGTGCACGATTGCGATGTCTGAAGCCTGGCCCTGGGCGCCGCCCAATGGCTGGTGAATCATGACACGTGCATGTGGCAACGCGGTGCGCTTGCCTGCAGCTCCTGCACACAACAAGACAGCGCCCATCGAGGCGGCCATGCCCGTGCAGATCGTGGCTACATCTGGATCGATGTACTGCATCGTGTCGTAGATGGCCAGGCCGTCGTAGACCGAGCCGCCAGGAGAATTGACATAAATGCTCACATCGGCCTTGCGGTCGGTGCTGTTGAGAAACAGCAACTGGGCCACGATGATGTTGGCCACATAGTCGTTGATGCCGGTGCCCATGAAGATGATCCTGTCCATCATCAAGCGGGAGAACACGTCCATGCCGATCACATTCAGCTGGCGCTCCTCGATGATGTTGGGGGTCATGTTGTAAATGGAGCGGTTCACTGCGCTGCTGTAGCGGTGCATGGTCATGCTGCTGATGCCATGGTGCTTGACCGCATAGGATTCAAACTCGTTGTAATTCATCTCAGTTTTTTTTGGATCAATGTGGTTGTTTTCAAATGGTTAGGCTCCCGGCCTCACCAGCACTTCGTCGATCAAGCCATAAGCCTTGGCTTCCTGGGCGATCATCCAGTAGTCGCGGTCGCTGTCCTTTTCCACTTTCTCAAATGGCTGGCCGGAATGCTTGGCGATGATCTCGTAGAGTTCCTTCTTGATTTTCTGCATTTCGGTGTGGACGATGGCGATGTCGCTCGCCTGTCCCCTCGCGCCACC
>JANMIM010000900.1:0-8709 GCA_031375795.1 Bacteroidota bacterium | reverse complement strand
CGAGCGGATCGTCGTCAAAGATGCTGTCGATGCCACAGATGCCACCGGCGCAAGTCCATGTATAATAGAAGGGTGCCGTACCCGAGGAGGCCAATGCCGAGAGGACCACTCCGCCCTCGCCCTCGCAAAACGACGTATCTGGCCCCGTGGCCAGCAGTGGCTCGGGAAAAACCATCACCGTGGAGGTGTGGGTGGCAGTGCAGCCAAAGGCGGTCACCGTCAATGTCACGGTCTTGGGACCCGGGCTCAAGAAACTCACGATCGGCAGCGTGTCGGTGCTGGAGATGGGGTTGCCGTCCTGAAAAGTCCAATTGTAGGTCGCCGTGGGCCCGTTGCCGGCATGGGCGATGAAATGGTAGCTGTTGCCACTGAAGCATTGCACGCCACCCACGATGCCCCAAAGCGCGTCTGGGTCGGGGTAGACCTGCACGAGCAAGCTGTCGGTCGCACTCGTGCAGCCGTTGTCGGTCGTGGACACGGTCACCCATTTGGGGCCTGCGGTGCCAAAGACGATGCCCGTCGGGGCTGGCAGGTTGCTCGTGGCGGGGACCGCATTGGGCCAAAAGGTCCAATTGTGGGTCGCGGTGGGACCAAAGGTGCCAAATGTGCTGAAGTTGAAGCTGTTGCTCACCAGGCACTGCCCCCCGACGGGCAGGATCTGCGAGACTGGATTGGTCTTGACAAAGATGGTGTCGCGCTCGACCGGCGAGAAGCAGCCGTTTTGCTCCACCGTGAGGGTGACCTCGTGGGCACCCGGCGTAGGCCATGAGACTTGATGGGGTCCGATGCCCGTCATCGTGGGGTTGGCTGCCCCTGCAAATGTCCAATTGAAGTTGGCGGAGGCAGGATTGGACCCCGAATAGACGACGCCTACGATTTGGTTTTGGCAGGCGCTGTCCTGCAGGTTGAATGACGAGCCGGGGATCGGGTACACGGTCACGAGCATCGTGTCGCTGTCGACACAGTAGGTCACCGTGTCTTGGATGCTCAGCACATACAATTGTGTGAGCGGGGAGAGGCTGCTATTGGCGAGGGTCACGGTGGGTTGCGCCGAGTTGGGGTTGGTGAGGCTGCTGGTAGGCGTCCACGCATAGGTTAGCAATTGGCTGATCTGGGGCGGATTGCCGATCACGAGGGGCTGGTTGGCGCAGGTCGACATGTCTGGGCCTGCATCGGCGACGACATTGTTGGGGATCACGACGGTGTCTTGCCAGACCGCCGTGCAACCGATCGCGTCTTCCAGGGTGAGGGTGTAGGGAAATGTGCCCGAGGAGGGATAGTTGTGGTTGAGGCAGGAATCCAAGTGCCCTGGATTGCCCGTCAATCCGCCCGGCCCCACCCAACTAAAGCTCAGGGGATAATGGTCGGCAAGGGTGCTGGCACATAAGCCCACCACCTTGCAGCCGATGACCGAGTCGATGGCGGCAACATGGATCTCATCGACCTCGATCTGGAAATTGTATTGGCTGATGCCGTAGATGGGGCAGGCGTCGTCGTGCATCACGACCGTGAAATTGTAGCTGCCGGGGACCGTGGGTGTCCAGCAAAACCGCACGATCGGCAGCTGCCCGACGATCGTGTCCACGATGGCCGGGTTGGTGCTGAGGCTGAAGGTGGCTCCCAGGGCTGCCAAGCTTTGGTTCCAATAGACCGTCTGCGTCTGTGCCAGATCTGAGTCGAGGACCTTGAAATCGAAACAGAGCGTGGCGCCGAGGCAAGTCTTGGCTGAATAGTGGCCGGTTTCGATTCCGCCGCTGATGCTGGCGATCCCAAACGTCGTCGGGGGATCGTTGGGCGCGCAGGGCACGACCGTGAGCTGCAAGTCCCGCACGATCGTGTTGATGAGCTGTCCGCCACGCCATTCCTGGACATAGACGCAGATCACGCCGATCTCGATGGCGCCTGGATTGGTGCCATTGGGGTCGGGCGCGATGAAGAGGTCGCCCGTGGCGCCATTGAGGTTGACGGTCCAGTTGGGTCCCAGCGGCAGGATGGGGTTGGCGTAGGCCACATAAGGCACGGAATTCACGGAGTCGCGCATGCAGGGGCCGAGGGAATAAGCCAGCGAATCCCCGTCAGGGTCGGTGGCACCCTGGCTGAAGACGTAGTTTTGCCCACGGCAAATGATGGGCACAGGTGGATTGTTGAACACAGGGGCGCTGTTGCAGGGCGATAGCAGCGGATGCACGGTCGCCGAGGTAAACAGCGCCACCGAGGCGGGATTGTTGAGGGTGGTGATGCTATTGTTGCGGCAGCAGGTCTGCCAGTGGATCTCGTAGTCGGCGCAATTTGCAGCACAGAAGTCAAAATCGGCATACCAGTAGTGCTCCATCATGCCGTTGATGGTGGCGAGCGGCGAGTTGCACAAGGTGGGCGTGCCGGGGCACACCGGGGTCACCTCTTGGTTGGAGGCATTGATCCAAGGCGTGATGCGCACAGGCATGACGCAACCGGGATCGGCCGTGAAGATGAGGGTCGTGAGGGGGGAAATGTTGGTGATGGAACTGCTGCAATCGCGAAAGGCCTTGAAATGCACCCTGACCGTGCAGCTGTTGATGCACTCATAGGTGATGTCCACGCCTGCGATATGCCCTGCACGCGCCGCATGCGGCACCAAACATGCCCACGCAAGCACCAGGGTGGCAATTGCCATCCTGCGCAGCGAATTCGGCATGCGGGAAATCTCCATGGCGGTCAGGCCGAGGGACAATAGCCCTCCATCTCAAATTTAAACTTTGCAACCAAGAATCCCAACCGCGCTTGTCTGCATGCCGACAAGTCTCGATAGTCCCACGCAAGAAGATGCAAGCAATTGCAACCAGTTGGAATCAGGCCATCGCCGCTGACCTACGTCTTGAGCGGGCCCTCGCTCCCGAAAGTCGGCGTTTCGATGGCCGAGAAGACACATTCTGAAGGTGTCTGGGGGGAGAATCGCGCTATCAGGGTGCCCTGTGACCCGCGATCCGTTCGCGTAAGGATTTGGAGGCCAAGCGGGCCAAATGCACCGATTATTCATCGGGATTACCAATCGAGCTACAATTTGCGCAGCTCATACATCATGCCGGGGCCTTGCAAGATATTTTTGCAATTTTTGTAACGGACAATTTCTTCGAGGCGATATTCGCAATCATTTTTTAAGTTTGAACTGGGTTCTTCCAACCAATTGAAAGATAAAGGCATGAAGAGGATACTTTTGTCATTGACCGCTTGTCTGTTTTTGGCCACCGCCTTGGTGCTGCCCAAAACAGCAAATGCAACCCACTTGATGGGAGCAGACCTTACGTATGTTTGTTTGAATCCGTGCACGGTTCGCCTTTTTCTGCGGGCATACAGGGACTGCACTGGCCAGGTTCCCATCGACAATACCGTGGCTTTTGCTGCCCAGACACCGGGTTGCCCGCTGCCGCAGGCGCTCACACCCGGCTGGTCGGCTCAGATTACCACGGAAGTAACCCCCATTTGCCCCACCATTGCCACCCGTTGCACCAATCCGGCAGCAACGATCAGCGGTGTGCAGGAATACTATTGGTTCAGGGATTACAACATCTGCAATGCTCCCAACTGCATCTTCACGATGACGTGGAACACTTGCTGCCGTAACCCAGCGATCACCTCCCTGAACAATCCAGGCAACCAGGGGATCATGATCAACTCCACGACCCTCAACACCAACATCACCCCTTGCAACAGTTCTCCTCAATTTTCCAATCCACCGGTGCCCTACATCTGTGCCGGACAGCCATTTACCTTCAACCAAGGAGCCTCTGACCCAGAAGGTGACTCTTTGTCCTACAGCCTTGGGCCTTGCTACCGTGACCCACCAAACCTGCAAGTGAACTATGCTGCTGGCTATTCCGTGACAGCACCGCTCGGTGCGAGCTGGAACGTGTCGATCAATCCGCTGAATGGTGACGTCACTGTCGTGCCAACCCCCGGCAACGTGGTCACGGCTGTGCTGTGCGTGTATGTCGGCGAATGGAGAAATGGACAGCTGATCAACAACATCGTGCGGGACATCCAGATGACGGTGATCCAATGTCCAAACAACACGATCCCGACGACCAACGGCATCACGAACGTGACCGGTGGGGCTGCGACGGGTCCATTTTCGGTGACGATGTGTGCCGGCTCCCCGCTCAGTTTCCAAATCCCAACGGTCGATCCCAATGCAGGACAGATCCTGACCATGTTTTGGAATCAAAACCTGGCTGGTGGCTCGTTTACCAACAGTACCCAGACGCAGATCGATACCTTGGTGGGTACCTTGCCTACGGCATTCTTCAACTGGACTCCGCCAAGCACTGGCGTGTTCACCTTCCTCATCACGATCCGCGACAATGCTTGCCCGATCAGGGGACAAAATCAGTTTACGATCACGATCAACGTTGTCGGCGGCCTGCCGGGGGCAGGGATCACGGTCACACCCACGGGTTGCACCAACGTGTCGCTCAATGCCAATCCAGGAAATGGAAATACGGGTCCGTACTCTTATGTCTGGTCGGGGGATGGTAACCTCAACCTCAACCCGGGCATCAATTCCCAGACCTTCAACCATACCTATCCTGGCCCAGGCACCTACAACGTGTCGGTGCAGATCACCGATTCCTATGGTTGCGTGAGCACACTCACCAACACCGTGAACATTCCCGTGGGACCCACCTCAGATGGCGGACCTGACATTTCCATCTGCTCTGGCCTGCCGATCCAGATCGGTAGCAACGCATTGCCGCCCGGGCAGACCTATTCATGGTTCCCAGCCACCGGGCTCAGTGCAACCAACGTTCCAAACCCGACGTTCCAGTACAATCTGCCGGGTGTGGCTCCGCAAACGTTCAACTACACGGTCACCGCCACCACTGGTTTCTGTACATCGATCGACTATGTCACTGTGATCGTGTATCCCAACCCCGTGGCTACGATCAACGGTAACCTGAACATTTGCAATGGTCAGAGCACGACGCTCACGGCGACAGGTGGTACGAGCTTCCTCTGGAGCACCGGCGCTACCACGCCTAGCATCACGGTGAGCCCCACCCAGACCTCGACCTACTCGGTGATCGTCAACGGCAACGGTTGCGCAAGCCTACCCGCCCAAGCCACGGTCAACGTGTCTTATGGGCCGATCGTCACCATCTCGGGCCAAGACAGCGTGTGCCGTGGCGGATCCACGGTCCTCACGGCCGCAGGTGGCTCGAGCTGGCTCTGGAATACCGGCTCGACCAACCAGTCGATCACGCTCACGAATATCCAGAATACGACGACGGTGAGCGTCGTAGCCAGCCAAAATACCTGCGCTGGCCCTGCCGCAACGTACACGGTGCATATTCATGCAAAGCCGGTCGCCGACTTTGCAAATACCACGGTTTGCATCGGCAACGCCACCACGTTCCAAGACAACTCGACGATCCCCATCGGTGGCATCGGTGGCTTGACGGCTTGGAGTTGGAACTTTGGCGACCCGCTGAGCACGCCCAACAATACCTCGCTGGTCGAGGATCCGACCCACACATTCACCAACTCAGGCACCTTTAACGTTCAGTTGATGGTCCAAGGCTACAATGGCTGCCGCGACACGGTGATCAAGCCTGTCAATGTCAATCCATTGCCTGTGGTAGACTTCTCCTTTGAAGACGTTTGCGATGGCGGCGTGGTGCAGTTTGCCAACCTTACCACCTCCACGGTGCCCATTACCACTTGGAGTTGGACCTTTGGCGACGGCAACGGGTCGATCTATGAGAATCCCTACAACATCTACCCAGCACCAGGTCTCTACAACGTCACGCTCACGGCCACCAACTCCAACGGTTGCACGAGCAGCCGTACCAAGACGGTGGTCATCTTCCCAAAGCCTGTCGTGGATTTCACTTGGGTGCATAGCTGCTGGAACACCATCACGCAGTTTACCTCTGGCGCGACGCTCAACGACCCCAATGGCTCCACGATCGACCTCCAACAATGGGATTTTGGCGACCCAGGCTCGGGTGCCGACAACACATCGGCCTTGCAAGACCCGATCCACAACTTCAGCGGTCCCGGCATCTTCAACGTGACATTGACCGTGACCACCTCCCGTGGTTGCGTGACCACGCAGTCGATCCTTGTGGATGTGCCAGCAAACTCCTTGCCGATCCCGACGCATGACACGATCTGCTTTGGAGAGAATGCCACGATCTATGCCGGTAACCCAGCCCCATCGCTCGGCACACTGGAGTGGTTCTACAACGAGGACGGTATCGATCCATTCCAAACCGGATCGATCGTCTATGTCACACAGCCGCTTGAGTTTACCACGGTCTACTGGGTCGCTCTGCGCGACAACGATGGTTGCCTCTCACCCAAGATTCCGGTCTTTGCCTACGTGCGTGGCCTGCCCAACGCCGATGTGGTCGTGAACTCGCAAGTCCTCGACTTGCCGAATGCACTCGCTGAATTCCACACTGAAAATGAGACCTTTGGCCCGATGGCATCGTACTTCTGGGACTTTGGCGACGGCACGACCTCTACCGAGCCGCGTCCCGTGCACCAGTACACCGAGGAAGGCGTCTATGACGTGATGCTCACCATCACCAGTGCCGAGGGTTGCAAGCGCACGCTCACGTACTACCAGTACATCACCGTGAACAAGGTCGTACACATCTTTGTGCCAAGCGCATTTACCCCCAACGGCGACGGACTCAATGACTACTTTGAGGTCACGACGGTGCTCATCACCAAGTTCCACATCGACATTTTCGACCGCTGGGGCAAGCTCGTGTACTCGAGCGACGACATGGCCTTCAAGTGGTACGACAATACGCTCACTGAAAATGCCTACACCTATCGCATCGATGCGGTGGAGTGGAGCGGCTCCAAGGTGCGCAAGTCGGGAACGGTGACTGTCATCAGGTAAGTACACCCAAAATCAAATGGAAAAGCGAGCTTCGGTTCGCTTTTCTGTTTTCTGGAAAAGCCTTAGATTCAACATGTAATACCAGATTTGACGCATGTGGAAGATTTTCAAAAAATCTGTTACAATCAAAAACGACAACTGGGTCGTCTGGGATGATCAGTATGGCCACCTGCCGATGATGAAGGCATGGGACAAGGAGTGTACGACAAATTTGGCAGGCGGAGGAATTACGTGTTCGTCGGCCCTCCCCATCCCGACACCGTCGGGAGTGGGCCGACGAACGATGTTGGCCGCCAAACAACGATTCGGCGGCGCCGAATCTTGAATCAGAATGCTCGTTCGTCGGCCCCCAGCTTTGTTTTGGGGAGGGCCGACGAACAGGTGCCAAATTTGTCGTACACCTGGGACAAGACCTATGAGGATTCCCAACTTCAGAAGGGTTTTCAAACCGCGTTCCAAATTTTGGTGACGATGGATGCGGCATTGCTGGATGGCGAGCGATTTCCATTGGCAGATGCGTTGCAGTTGCTTACTGGACTGGAAGATCGATTGACCAAAAAGCTCAGAAGCCACAAAGTCTCCTGCAAATTGGTGGCGCGCAGCATCGGCAACGGGGAAATGCGACGGGTTTCCAAATCGAATGCAAAAAAAATGGCGTGGATTACCTCGGATGGGGGGAACAGACTTTTCAGCGAATGAAACTATGAAATTGCCCTACTCGTTCCAGTAGTTCAGATTCTTGTCTTTCCTGATCTTGGCCTTTTCATTGATGTAGCGCAGGAGCTGGTACACCGCGATCGGGTCGAAGAGCGGCATGGTCGGAGCCACATTTTTGTGCATTTGCTGGTTGTAGTACAGTTGCCGAGCCACCATGACCCGCTCACCCTCGTCGATGCGTAGGCTGCCCATGAGCACATCGAGCACCTTGGGATTGAGATTGTCGCGTGCATTCACACTCTCCACGCCTTCGGGCACCTCGGTCTCTATGATCGCCGTGCGTAGCTTGCCGGGCGTATTGTAGGGGAAAATCGTAATGCCAGTGAGCAGGATCGAATCCTCCTCGATGTAGTTGATGGCATAGACGTAGGCCGAGTTGGGGTCGCCTTGGTACTCCTTGAGGTAATTGGCAAACACAAACCGCGTGGTGCGAAAACCGAGGGAAGCAAAGTAGATCGTGTCGCTTTCAGCTACCGGAATGCTGTAGAAGCCGTCGCCGTTGGCCACGGTGCCACGGCGGCTGTTGTTGACCCGCACCTGCACATAGGGCACGGCCTCGCTGGACCCCTTGTTCACGATCAAGCCCGAGAGTTGGTACACCCGCTTGAGTTGAGCATGGCCCAGCCCCGCGAAAACGCAGCCAAACAGGATGCCGAGGAATAAGATTTTGCGCACCATCCTTCAAATTTACAAAACCCTTGCAATATCAGCCTATCAATTGGCAGGAATTGCACTGACTTATTCCCATGAACGAAAAAAGGCGGTCATTCGTTTAAAAACAGTCAAAATACCAGCATCAGTGCCCGACAATCGAAATGACAGGCTTCTTTTCCTTAATTTTCGGCACGATGAAGGTCTGGTCACTGCCATTGCTGCCATTTTCCCTGCTCTACGGCGCGGGCATGGCCCTGCGTAACTGGGCCTATGACCGGGGCTGGAAGGCCAGCATCCAGATCGGCATTCCGGTGATCTCCATCGGCAACATCACCGCCGGGGGCACCGGCAAGACACCCATGGCAGAGTTTTTGCTAGCACAACTGCTCGCAATGGGGCATCGACCAGCATATTTGTCACGGGGTTACGGCAGGGAAACCAAGGGTTTC
>JANMIM010000848.1:0-2311 GCA_031375795.1 Bacteroidota bacterium | reverse complement strand
AGCAGCTCGCCGATCGCCGCAGGCAGCTCGGTGATGAAGTTGTAGGAGACATCGAGGATCTTGAGGTTCTCCATCTTGCCCAGGCTCGAGGTGAGCCGCTGCAACTGGTTCACGCTCATGTGGATTTCCTGCAGGTTCTTTGCGTCGGCCATCTCAAAGGGGATCGCCTTGATCAAATTGTTGTTGAGGATCACCACCCTGAGGTTGGGGAGGTTGCCGATCTGCTTGGGGATGAGCGGCAGGCGGTTCCAGCTCAGGTCGATTTCCTGCAGCGACTGGGCTTCATCCACATTTTCGGGAAAATTGGCGAGCAGGTTCTTTTGCCCGGTCACATATTGCAGGTTGGGCATCTTGAACACGGCCTCGGGCAGCTTGGTGATCTTGTTTTGGCTGAAATTGAGCTCCAGGCAATTCGTGAAGACCCAGATGTTCGGCGGCAAATCAAACATCTCGTGCATCGAGAGGTCCAGCCTGCGCACTTGATTTTTCTCCTCCTCCGCGAGCTTGTAGCGCGTGTAGCGCACACTGGTCTGCAACTGGTTGCGCGTCACCAGATCCATCTGCGCAGGCGACAATAGCGGAAAGAGCAAGGCTATGGACAGAATGCAAAGTCGAAATTTCATCGGCAATCAAAGTGCTAAAGCGGGTCATTTACTTCCAAGCGCACAAAAGGCACCCTCGGAGATTCTTTTCTCACCTATACGGGTCGGGGAGGCTCAGGTTGGCGGGGAATCGGCCATTGGATTTGGTTTTGCCCGATCATGTCGCCAACATCGCCCGGCGAAGGTCATTCGCCGTCCAGCGTTCAAATAGGTTTCGTGGGCAAATGTACCGCGTTTCCACCCGACAGCAAACACCTTTGCAAACGCCTCGATGTGAATAAGCTGGATCGGGCCAGCAAGGTCGCACAGTTTTCAGGATACAAAAGGGCAGCCGATCGGCTGCCCTTTTGATGCGTTTTTGCAAAACATAGGGAGGATCAGCGGGCAATGAGCATGCGCTGGCTCTGTGTCTGGCCCGACTCGGTCACCAAACGCACCAGGTACATGCCATTGTCGACGGGTGTGCGGGCGGCGTTCATGCCGTCCCAATTCACCGTGTGTACGCCTTGATCGGTGTAGCCATCTGCGAGCAGGGCCACTTGCTGACCCAGCATGTTCAGGACTTCCAGCCTGAACGAGCCGGCTTCCTCGGTGGTAAACATGATCTTGGAGCGCTCACGGAGGGGATTGCCGTGGATTTCCAGCATCGGCGAGGCCGAGCTCACCTCTGGGCGACCGACCGTGAGCGTGCTCAGGTCAAATTCCTCGCCGTTCAAGATCGGGCGGTCGGTGGCGGCAGTCCCGTCCACGCGGCCCACCATGGCGACGAGGTCGATCTTGGTCTCGTCGAAATTGGCGGGCAGCACATAAGTGAAGGTATGGGTGACGGCGGTGCCAAAGTTCACTGTGTTGGGGATGATGCCCGACACGCCCCAGGTGCCACCGACATAGGCACGGCCCACATGCTTGTGCACAAAGCCGACGATGGGGTTTCCGAGGCCAAAATAGGGATGACCGGGGGTGGTGTTGTCAAAATTCACCTGGTTGTATCCCGAGCCTGTACCGGTGACTTCGCGCTCGGTCACTGCAAGGTTGATGCGCAAGTCGCCCGAGGCAGGCCCCGTAAACAAGGCACGCACGTCTGCGGTGATCGTGCGGCTCTGGAAGTCGTAGGCCACGTTGTCGAAGCTTACGGTCACGATGCTCGCACCTTGGAGCAAGCCCGACATGGTGCTGCTCCATACTCCCCTGTTCACAAGGGCTCCATTGCGGTTAAAGATGGCATTGGGGTAGGCGGGTGCGTAATAATCGTCCAAGGAATCGCCCTGGGGAAACGACATCGCATCGGCGTTGTGAACCGCGATCATGAGGGCATCGGGATAGTTGGCGTCCATCGTCTCGGCGCGGTAGGCACCATCGGCACAGTATTGGCACCAAGCACCGGTAAATTCCTCAAAGACCACCTTGGGAATCGAGAATTGGGCCATCGCAGGCGTGGACAAGGCCAATGCAAGGAAAGAATAGAGTAAAATCTTTTTCATACAGTCTGAGTTTTTTTCCGTGATGTAGGGCAAGTTACGACTCTTTTGGGAAATTTTTTCATATCCATTGCCTGGTCCATTGCAAGGAATCAAGGGACCGGATTGGTGAACGAAAGTCCCGCAACATCTCAACCTCGGCGGCGGCGAAGGAACGGGATCAACATCGGCACCTCTTGCTGGTAGTCGAGGTAGGCTTGGCCAAATTGCGCGATCAGGTCGCGTTCCTCA
>JANMIM010001146.1:0-1578 GCA_031375795.1 Bacteroidota bacterium | reverse complement strand
CATTCACCAAAAACGAACGGTGGCAGCGGTAATAACCGGGCGCATTGTTCAGTGCTTCCTCGGCTTCCTTCATTTTCAACCGCAGCATTTTCATCTTTGGTTGCCCGTCCTTCAAGTAATGGAATTTGCAGTAGTTGTCGGCGGCCTCCACGGCGATCAAGTCCGCCAGGGGGACCTTGAACTGGGGCTCGCCTTGGCTCGCCTCGATCAGCAGCATGGCCGGGGCCGTCTCGGTTTTTGCTGGGTCCGGCGTGGGCGGCTCGTCCACGACAGGCGCTTGCACCTCTGCGACAGGCACAGACGGGCGGCGGCTGGGCACGGCCATCATCACAAATTGGGTGGGCAGGATGCCGATCAGCGGCAGGAAAATCAGGAGTTGACCAAAAATTTCCTTGACGCTGGCCTTTTCGGATTGCACGATGCCACACAACGCCAATGCCAGCAGCATCACGACATGCCCGAGGAACAGGATTCCCAGCTTTCGCAGCCAAGGGCGCTTGGCTTGCCCTACCTTGCTGTTCTTGCCATACAGAACAAAGGCCAGCCCGATCGAGATGAGGCTCAGGATCACGGCCGCGGGCACGTAGTCGCCCAGCCGCACGCGAGACTGCATGTGAAAAATGGAGTCAAAGTTCATCGCGCCGAAATAGCCGAGGCAGAGGGTATAGTACAACCCAAAGCCGATCCCGCCGAGGATCAGCCAATTGCTCGCGTATGTGGGCTTTTCAGTGGGCATTGCCGTCGCGCCGAAAGCGGTAATTGTTGTACAACACCAGCAAGATCATGACAAATATGCTAAAAAACAGGTAGTTGCGCAGTTTCTCCTCATAGGCGGTCTTGCTGGCCTGCAACTCTTCCTTTTGCTTGAAATCGGCGATCTCCTGTTCCTTTTTGTCCAGTTCGTAGCGCATTTGCAGCTCCCCGATGCGGCTGTTCACGGTCGCGGAGTTGACCTTTTCCCGCAACACATAAAACTCCTCCAAGACCTTGTTGGCCCCTAGCAGGTCGCCTTGTGCCTTCAGGACCTTGTAGAGGCTGCCGAGTGCCTGCACCTCGAGGCCCTGGAATTGGAAGGACCTCGCCTTGGCCAGGGCCGAGTCGAGCGCGAGCTTGGCAGGCTCCATTTGCAATTGGGCAAGCGCGAGCTCACCCATTGCAATCTGCGTCTCGCAGATGCCGGGATGGTTTTGCAGGCGCCGCGCGTAGTCGAGGGCCCGACCGAGTTCAGATTGCGCGTTGGCGAAGTTGCCCTTGCGGGTATCGACGCGGCCGATGCCGAGGCGGGCGTAAAACATGCCGTCCTCGTTTCTTAAATCCTCCTCGATGAGCAGCGAGTTGTAATAAAATGCGGCAGCCTTGTCGAGGCTGTCGAGCTTGAAGTAGGCGTCGCCGATGTTCACGAGCCTGATCGAGGCCTGCCCCTTGTCCTTGCCCAGCTTGTTTTCGATGGCGAGGGAGCGCTGGAAATAGGCGAGCGACTTGAGGTAATTGCCTTGCTCGTAGTAGACCGAGCCGAGGTTGTTGAGGCAGCCCGATACACGCAGGGAGTCGCCGGAGTCCTCGGCGAGTTGCAGGGCG
>JANMIM010000810.1:0-2362 GCA_031375795.1 Bacteroidota bacterium | reverse complement strand
GCGGTCAAGGTGCGCAGCACCGCAGAGGACGCAGCCACCGCTGTCATGTCGAGCGAAGTCCGCAAGGTGCGCAGCACCGCAGCGGACGCAGCCGAGACATCTTGCGCTCCGCGGTTCAGCGGATAGGTTCAGCAATTGCTTGATGCGAAACACTGATCTTTGCACTGAATCGAAAGGTGTTTCGTAAGGTGTTTCACAACTTGCCAGATGTCTCCGCTGCGTGTTTGCAAATTTGCGGCGTCGCTGCGCTCCTTGCAAATTTGCAAACACTTCGGTCGACATGACACAGAGGCCTTCGGTCGACATGACATGGAAGAATATTGCGTTCATGACCCTACCCTTTTGTCGAAAGTAATGCTGCATCTGCGGCCAAAATACCCCGGTGAAACGCCTCCTCAAAAATGGAAATCCCACTCAAATCACTGTGCGCAAAATAAATCTTGCCGATGGGCTGCCGCGCGATTTTCAAGGAATCCGAATGAATCACGCCCGGCAATGGGCGTATCATGCCATGGCCCCAGCGCCACACGTCGATTTGCAGCACATCGGCCACCAAACCCGGATGCATAAACTCCATGTCGTCCATCACCATCGCCTGCCAGTAGGCATAATCTTTTTCAAGGAGCTGCTTGCGTGCATCGGTCGCAATCTTGCTGCGAATCGGCTGATACCAAGTGAGCATCGCCTCCTCGGGTTCCTGACTACCAAGGCCCTGATTTCCAGCATACACGTAACCCAGCGACTCGCGGCCATAGGCCACATTGTCCCAATGCACATCTTTCAGCGCTCCATTGCCGCGCAATTTCACACGGATGTTGGCGACGAGCCATCCTGCATACGTGAAGGCAGGCAGCAGGCCCTCGTGGCCCTGCACGACGTGCGCCGCCACGTGTTGCGGGCCCGCAAACACGGCTGCGCGGGCTTGGATGCGCACACATTCACCCGTCGCGAGGTCGAGCGCGAGCGCCTCGACACCTGACTCCACATTCCGCAATGAAAAGACCATGTGGCGTTGCAAGACTTGCCTTCCAGCGGCAAGTCCGCTGCTCAAATGTGCTGTGAGCCAGCCATTTCCCTCAGGCCAAGTCAGCACGTCCCCACTTTCGGCATTGGCGCCGCCGCCCGTGCGGGCTGCGAAATAATGTAGTCCGGCCCACGCCGAGGTTTCCTCGACGCCCGTGCCATAATCGTCGCGGCAGCAATAGTCGACGTACCACCGCAAATGAGCACTCTCGAAGCCATGAGAGCCCAAATATTGCGCCATGTCATAGGTATCCAATTTCAGGAATTCTGCATCCTGCGAACTCGTCTCGGCGGGGATGGAAAACGCTGGTTTTCCGTCGCTGCCGATGCGCTTTTTCCAATCCTCGATATGCTCGAAAAAAGCATGGATCACCGCCAATTCAGGGGCGGGCACACCCAGGTGGGGAACTAGGCCTTTTTGCCACACACCGTGGATCAGGAGCCGTTCCTCGGGCGCATGGCACAAATACAAGTCGTTGAAAATCGGCCGATTGGCCATGTCAAAACCCGTGACGACGTCGATCTGCCGCAGGAATTGCAGCAAAGTCGTGTTGCCCGCATCGGGGACAGGCAAATAATGGGCTCCCCAGGGATGGCGCAGGCCATTTTGCTCGCCGCTGCGTGCATTTCCCCCGCATTCCGCCTCCATCTCCACCAACAGAAAATCCTGGAAACCAGCCTCGCGCAATTTCCATGAGCAGGCAAGTCCAGCGACACCGCCACCCACGATCAAAATATCGGTCGTGACCGTGCGGCTGATTTTCCCGAGAGAAACGCCGTCGCGCAATCGGTGTCCATTTTGAAAGTCAGGCCCCAAAAGGCGCCCCGGAATATTGCGGGCATCGTTTACATTGCAAGACCAAGCCCCACCCCCCAAAGCCAAGATTCCAAGCCCCGTCCATCCAGCGCGGTTGAGGAATTTTCGACGGGAAATGGATTCGTCTTTCATTGTAATGCTACCTGTTGATTCTGCATTTCATGATTGAGAAAAATATGCTAGCACCCATGTCATTTCGACCGAAGTGGTCGAGGGAGCGTAGGGACGAGACCACCTAGCGAAGAATCGTGAGATCAGCGCAGCGAAATCTTGCGCCAACAATAGCATATCACGGCTGTGCGTATCGGATTTACGCCAAGGTCCTGCACAAACTGAAGTCCGTAAATTGTCTTCGGAGGGGTATCGTCGAGGTGGCTGAACGCGTGGTGTTTGGTAGCGTGTTTCGTGGCGTGTTTCTGCAACGCTAGATTTCTCCGCTACGTCTTGGTGGAAGTTGTTCGGCGCCGTTTGTTACAATCAAAATAAACAAAAAAACCGGGGAAAAAAAAAAAGCCGGTGGAA
>JANMIM010000809.1:0-9215 GCA_031375795.1 Bacteroidota bacterium | reverse complement strand
GCCGCAAGCACTCGGCCTTGCGTCGCGCAAAGTACATCGGCCCAAAAACCGTGTAGCCCCCGCCGAGCGAGACCGCGATCCAATCCTCGTTTTTGGGATAATACAACAGGCCCAAGTCGGCCGTGCGCCCCAAGATCGGCCCCGCATTGTAGCCCAAAAACAATTGGGCTTGCAAGCCTCCCCAGAGGGATGCCATCAATCCCAAAATGAGAACAAGACTCCGAATTATCCGCATTCTCCCGTAAAAATAAGGAATTTGCGGGAAATCAAGTTCCCGGATCGTGCCATTATGATCCGTCCACATCGATCGCGAGCGTCCCTAGCTGGTAGCCAGCGACAACCGTGTCGGGGCACAGTGCGAAAAAATCCATCCTCCCCCTGCTGCCCTCATCGCCGCACCAGAAATTTCCCATGCCATTGGCCTTCATTCTCCCCGAGCTCCAAGAAATAGATGCCATCGGCCATCGCCTTCAAGTCCAACTCCATCACCTCGCCCGCAAACGTCCCCTGGTACACCAATTTCCCATCTGCCGCGAAAACCCGCAAAGGCAGGTCGCCCGCCATCCAATGGGCAGCTCGCACCTGCAGCCGTGTTTGTGCAGGGACCGGGGACAGGGAGAAACCGTCTGACATCTGCTTCGCGACATCCACCGACAGGTCCAGCGGCGCACAATGACCATCGTCCCCGCAGGCATTGCCCGCCACAAGGCACACTTGATACAGCCCGGTGGCAACATAGGTGTGGCTGGGGTTTTGCAAGGAACTCGTGGCACCGTCCCCAAAATCCCATTGCCAAGTGTTGGGATTACCGGAGCTGAGGTCCTGAAAAAAGACTGTCGGAAAGGACCCATTGGAGATCCAGGCCGAGCTGGGCAGCTGGCAAGTCACCGTCACCGAGTCGCAGTGGGTCTCGGTGCCACATACGCTCGTCGCCGTGAGACATACCCAGTAGGTCCCGTTTGCTGTGTAAGTGTGTACCGGCGATGTCGCGGTACTCGTGCCGCCATCGCCAAAGTCCCAGACATAACTCAGGGGTTGCGTGGCAGAGCTGGTGGTGTTGTTGAATGTCGCGCTCAGTCCGCTGGTGCTGGTCGTGAACGCCGTGTTGGGCAGCAGGCAGATGTCGACCGACTGGCAGATGGTGTCGACGCCGCAAGGACCCGTCGCGATGAGGCAGACGGTGTAGGTGCCACCCTGGGCATAGGAATGGTTGGGGCTGGGAGAATTGCTGGTACCGCCGTCCCCAAAGGTCCAGAAATAGGTGATCACGGGGCCCGTGAACATGCTCGCGAAGATGCCCACCAATTGCATCGAGGAGGCCGTGAAGCTGCCCCCTGGGGGTGGGCAAGTGATCGTGACGGCCTGGCAGATGGTATCGGCGCCACAGACACTCGTGGCGATCATGCATACGTTGTAGGTGCCCGCCTGCGCATAGGTGTGCGAGGGGTGCTGCAGGTTACTGTTACCGCCGTCGCCAAATGTCCAGTTGTAGGACAATTGGCTGCCTGTCGATGTGTTGACAAACGAGGCATTGTAGAATGTGCTGTTGGTGAAATAGTTGGCGACTGGTACCGGGCAGCTGATGGTGACCGGGCTGCATGTGGTGTCGATGCCGCAGCTCGTCGTGGCGATCAGGCACACGTTGTAGGTGCCTGGCGCAGCGTAGGTGTGGCTGGGACTGGGCAGGATGCTGGTGCCGCCATCGCCAAAGGTCCAGGCATAGCTCAGGACGCCGCCGTTGGCGGTGGACGTGTTGGTGAATGTGGCGGCAAGCAATGTGGAGGCGGAATTGAAGGCCGCGTTGGGTGCGGAGCAGGTGATGGTGACTGGGCTGCAGGTCGTGTCGGCCCCGCAGGTGGAGGTCACGATCAAGCACACGTTGTAGGTGCCCTGGGCGGCATAGGTGTGGCTGGGATTGGTGGCAGTGGAGAATGTGCCGTCGCCAAAGGACCAGTTGTAACTCGTGGCGCCACCTGTGAGGCTGGCAAAATTGGCGGTGAAGGTATTGGTACTGGTGCTGAAGTTGGCGACGATGGCACAGGAAAAATTGCAGCGCACGCTGGGATTGAGCGTGAAGGCCGAGGGCGCATAGCTGAGGGGGGATGTCGCTGTGCCGAGGAAACCATTGTTGGAGGAGACAAATGGATTCACTGTCACGCTGGTAAATGCGCGCACGGTGGGCGTCACCGTGACGGCAACCCCCGGGCAAATGTCGGGCGTCGAGAGGGAATACCTGCTGAGCCGCTGCTTGCCAAATGTCGTGTACTGCGGGGCAGCCATGTGCATGGCGCCCATCGGCACATGGTAATCCCGCATGTGCACCGAGTCAGACCGCCAGGCCCAGCTCATGAGCCCCGAGGACAGCATGCGCACCATCGTCGAGTCTTGCCAGCCATAAAGCTGCCCGTCTGGGCCAAAATTGATGCGCGCCCCGCCATTGTCGGTGCCGGGGTTGTTGTATTGATAGCCCCATTGCAATGACGAGAGGCTCATGGGAAATGACACCGCAAAGAGATCATCGTTGTTGATCCCCGCCACGACGATTTGGTTGGCGTTGCAGGCCAGCGAGACAGGTGCAGGCCCACTCAGCGGGTCCTTGTAGTGGTATTGCCCCAGGATCTGCCCAGTGGTGCCGCTGTATCTGATCACGACATTCACAAATCCCAGGCCTAAGATGCTGAATGGATTGGCCCTGATCACCGACCCGTCGGGTGCGATGGTCGCCAGCGGTATGTCGGGTGCCAAATTCACAAAGAAATTGGGGATGAAGGTGGCGGCCGTGTACACCGCCGCCAGGTTCTTGTCGAGCTTCATGTGCATCATCTCGGCATTGGCGACATCCCTGGCCTGCCGGGCCGTGAAGACCACGACCACGCCACTGTCTGGCGTGGCCAGCAACTGCAACGCCCCGAGGTCAAAGTACCCGAAGGGCAGCGCAGGCCCCGTCACCCGCTTGATGGCCTCCAGCGCGCCACTGGCCATGTTGAATTTGCCAATCGTGAATTCATAGGGCGCGGGGTTGAAAATCCGGAAAATCTTGCCGTGCATTTCCGTGGCGACGTAGCAGATCCCTGGATAGGAATACCCGTATTGTTCCACACCGTTGGAATCAAATTTCACATGAAACATCCTGGAGAGGTTGTTGGTCCCCAAGGCCACAAATCCACCATCGGCCGTCGGATCGTAGGTGATGTTGTGGCTACTGGGCATCCGCAGGGAGTATTGCGCATGCACCGGGCTCGTTGTAGCCATGAGGGTGCAGAGTGATGCCCAGAAAAGAAGAATTATTTTTTTGCCCATAGCACATTGATTCGGTGATATCCAATCCATCAAAAACCGATGCCTACCGATGAAATGTCCTGAAGAGAGCAAGAAAATTAATCAATGCCCGATCAATATGCAAGCAGGGAATTGTGAATGACTTCCTCCGCTTGTGCCCAGGAATTACGCCTCGCGTCAGCACATCCTCATTGAATCAAAATGCGCGTTCGTCGGCCAAAATGGAAGTCCTTGAAGCCTAGCTCCCTACCTGAAGAAACTCAAATTGAGGTAGACGCCTGCGGGAAACAAATCGAAACTCAGCCCATTGGGATCTGCTTCCTCCACATGCAGCAGTTGACTCAGCATCACTTTTACGCCTGGTTCCAGCGCGATCCCACCGCCTTTGGGCAAATGGACTTCCTTGACGATGCCACCCCCGATGGAAAATGTAAACTTGGACATGCTGCGCAAGTTGGTAGGGGCATAATCCACAAACTGCGAATTGGGCAGCACCCCGCAGGTATGGGCGTACTGCTCGACCTTGCGCTGGATGTTGTAGGCAAACATGGGCTGGAGCTTAAAAAACAAGCCCGTTCGGCGCGAATAGAACTTGAATGCCGGTTCGAAGACGAGGTTAAAAAACCGGAAATCGCGCCCCGGCAGACTGTCCTTCACATCCATGAACGTCGGGAAGCTGTCGGCATCGCAGGCCTTGGAATAGCTCTGGCTCTTGGGCCAAAACGCGTGCTCCAGTCCAAAATAGGGCGAAAACTGGATCCCGTCGCTCGCCGCCAGATTGATGTATCCTCCGTAACCCAAGTGATGCCCGGCCTCAAAAAAGCTGTAATCCAAGGCATTCACCCTATTCTTGCTGGGAAACTGGAGCTGGTACCCAAACCGGATGCCAAATTGGGGACCGTCGAGCACCGGCGCAGCCGGCCGCAAGGGGGGCTCCTCCTCGTCGGGGTTCTTTTGGCCATGCAACAGCGACAAGGCAGCCAGGAAAGCGAGCAAGCAAAAATATCTTCTCCAAGGTTTCATGAGATGCAAATTATAGAGTCCCACGCGACGATTCTTGCTCAATTGCATGGCTGGATTGCACGATTGGTGTGCCCTATTTGACCATCGTCGGGTTGCCTTTTTGCGCATTGAGGGCAATGGCCTGCCGCACGAAACCCTCGACAAGCGCCAAATCCAATCCCTCCAAGGACTTGAACTTCACGTGTTTCATGCGGTCTCCATCGCCTTCCAGCACTCCTGTCGCATCCTCCAACTCTGCGCCACGCCAGAAGCCCAATGTAAGGTGTTTGGAAGCGCTGCGCAAGAAAATCATCGGCCCCTCCGGTGATTCCCAGACGGGTTGCGCCCATTTGATGCTAGCCTTGGTACTCGGCAGCACCGTCATGATCAGTGCATGGATTTGGTCCAAGGCTGTGCGCTGCCACTCAGAAGCGATCTTCTCGTCGCGGTAGGATTCTATGCTTTTACCCTTGTCGGGGCTGACGGTCTTGGCCATAAAACTCAATCTTGGGCGTTCAAAAGGTGAATTTAGGGAAATCAGCCGATCCAAGCAATGCCGTGCCATGGTCCAGGGCTACGGCGGGAAAGGACCCATCATTCCCAAGCTCCTCCAAACGGCACTTCCACAGGCTGGCCAAATCCATTTTCCCTTGCAGCGTGGCCAGGGCAACGGCAAATTGCAGGCCTTGGACATGCCTCGGATGCAGCGCCAGGAATTCGCCTGCGATCAGCGCAGCATTGTCGTCAAATCCAAACCGGTGTGACCATGCAGCCCGGAGTGCCATCGCCAAATAGCTTTCGGGACATTGCTTGGTGAGCTCCAAAACGCTGGCCCTGAAGGCAGGGGCTGCCTCGGAATCGGCCAGTCGCCACTGCTCGGCCATGAGGCGGCTTGCAGCAAACAAGTCACCCGGAAACCGCCGCTGCGCAGTCAAGGCATGCTGCAGGCCCTCGGCACTGCCTGCCGCAGCGATGCCCATCCAATAAAAAGCCTCGCGGTCCATCGGGTGGGCGCGCAGGTGGGCTTGCAATACCTCCACGGCTGCGGCCTTGTTGCCGATTTCCAGGTACAACCTCGCCAATTGCAGGCCGCCACCGATCGCGCTTGTCGCCCGCCACAGCTCCTCGGCACGCCGATCGTCGCCCGCTGCCCGCGCTTCAAACCCCGACAGCAAATCGGCAAAGGGACCCGATTGACACTCCTCGCGCGCCTGCTGCACGACCGCGTGCAGCTGCACAATTGCACCGAGCGCCTGCAAGATGCGGATGTAACCGAGTGCCAACTCAGGGATGTGGGGCTGTCGCTCAAAGGCGACCCGCGCCAGCTCCAATGCCTCGGCGGCCTCGCCCATCGCCCAGCAAAGCCGGGCGAGTTCCAGGTCCTTTTTCCAGCCGCCGGGATGGCGGTCCAGGTATTTGCGCAAGGTCTCTGCCTTTTGCGCCAGCCTCATCGGCCGCATGGCGTGAAACACAGGCAGCTCCAGCTCTGCGCCCTGCCACTGAAACTGCACCGGGGCCGCAAAACGGAATCCACCGGCCGTGGGCGAGCGGTCCAGGAGCAAAATGGCGTCGGCAGCCTTTTGCTCCTGTTGCTGTAGTTGCAGGCGGTTGCCGGCATGTGCGTTGTCGTCTTGGCCCTTGAGCAGCGTCCTTGCCAATTGCACGCGTTTGCGTGCGTTTTCCGAGGAAATCTTGAGGTGTTGGCCGATTTCCTTGTAGCTCATGTTTTGGAATGCGCGCAGCACCATCACCTCGCGCAGGCGCTCCGGCAGCCCCTCCAGGCGGGCGAGCAGCTTGGAGTAGCTTTCCTCCTTGAGCAGCGTGCTTTCGGGTGAGGCTTGGTGGGTACTGCGGTTTTGCTCCGAGATGGGCACGAGCAACTCGGGGTCGGTCTTGATCTGCGGATCGCGGTTTTGGCGACGTTGCAAGTCGATGCAGTGGTGTCGCACGATCTTGGCCAGCCAAGCGCGGTAGTTTCCAATTTCCTCCTGTGTCTTGAGCGCGCCTTCCCAAGCCTTGAGCATCGCACTGCTCAGCAGTTCCCGGGCCTCGGGTTCATTTCCCCCGACCCATCCCAGACACAATCGCAACAAGAAGGGCTCATGTGCCGCCCAATGCAGCCAAAACCTCACTTCTCCCACAGATTCCCCCGTCGGATTCGCAAAAACTAGCTGATTTCGAAGTGCTGAGAGTTTTGACACGACAGGTGCGCTTCTCCAATGGCGGAAATTTGCGCAAAAATGCCGACATTCTGAAATTACGGCAACCTTGTTTCTTCCAAACATCCCCCAAGAGACTGAATCACAACTGCTTGCAATTGGGCGATGCGCTACGATTGCCATGAATGAGTGGCCATCCTCACCCTCGTGTCACCATTTCACAAACCTGATCCCAAGGTTGAAAGCGTTGGCCTGGCCTGCTGCACCGATGCCTGCAAGAAAGCGGCCATAGCTGGCTTCCAACTCCAGGCCTTCCGCGATCCGATATTTGCCCCCCATGCCAGCTTGGTACCAAACCGTGCTCACAGTGGGCCAGACTTGGTTGTAGGCATAGACCGTGAAGCGCGGGCTAGGAAAACAACTCAGGTACACCGAGGCAGGCAGGGCAAATGAGCTGGGCTGCGTCTGCTCCTTGCCGCCCGTGTTGAGGGCCGCGTAGGCGTCGAGCTGCGCAAACAGCATCCAACGTCTCGCAAAGTTCCATGTATAATAAAACTGCGTCCACCACTGCAGGTTTTCCGTGGCGAGATAGGGCTGGTTGCGGCTGTTGGCTTCCATCTGCCGCCCGACGGGTATGAGCAATGCGGTTTGGAGAGAGAATCCAGGCTGATGTGCAAATGGCTGAAACTTGAGCTTGGGGCCGATGGCACTCAAGGCCGTGCGGCTATTGGGGCCCGATTGGAAGCCCAGCACCTTGAAGGGCGATGCATCGGGGGCATCGATGCGCACGGAGCGCAACCATGCCTCTGCGCCGAAGTTGAACCAGCGATTGCAGCCCAGGGTGATCGACGCGATGCCGCTGTAGTAGCTGCTCAGGTTGCCCTGCGCTTGCGGCTTGCCTTGCATGTCGAAATACCGCGTCTGACTGTAAACCTGCTGAAACAGCTTGGCTTCCCACTGCCCCCAATCGAGCATGGACGAGGGCGTAAAGCGCTGCAACCTGGGCGGCAGCAGGGGCATGATCTCGACATTTACGGTCGGCTGACTGTCTTGGAGCTGCTCTGGAATCTCAGCGTGGGGCACCAAGATGGGGTCAGCCTTCGTGTCGCGCTGGTTGGGGCCTTGGAGGGGCATTTCGATGACCTCCGCTTGCGTGGTGTCCATGGGCGGGAGCATTTGGAGATTGGCCTCGCCGCCCTTTTTGATCACAAAGGGCTTGCTCGTGGCGGTGTCCTTGCGGGGACTGTCTTGCACGGCCACTTTGGTCGGCTCGACTATGGGCTGCGAGACCTTTGGGGCCTCTGGTTTGGGTTTTGGGGGAATGACAACCGCCTGACCCACCTCTTTTTTGGGAGCAGGGACAGGCGGTTGTGGATTGGCTTTTGTAGGAGGTGCTACAACTGCGCCCCCTGGCCCTGCGGTTACTTTTTTCCGTTGAGCGCCCAGTTGTACTCGTAGAAGCTCTGGGTGAATGTCGCCGGGATCGGGGTGTTGCGGTACTTGTTCACGTAGTCGAGGATCGTCTTGGAACCGGCCAAAAAGTCATCCTTGTACCAGTCGAGGATCTGTGAAAACTGCACGGTCTTGGCACCGACATTCACTTTGATAAAGGTCGCATTGTTCATCGCGGCCTTGGTGAGGCTTTCGAGCTTGCTCTCCACGTTGGCTGCAGTGAATGCATAGTTGGCGATGGGTGGGCAGCTCTTGGCGGCACAGACCAGCGCGAAGTGGGTGCGTGGATCCTTGAATACCGCACGGATTTTCTTGTTTTCGATGTCGCTCAGGGTGATCTGCGTGCCAGCCAAATTGAACTTGATGGCATCAAAGAATCCGGTCACATCGGTCGGCTTGGCGAGCGGATAGTGGTCGATCACGTTTTTGATCACCAAGATGTTGTAGGCATTGATCAAAAATGCCTTGGCTGTGGCATCCTCGCCCGACAGCTTGTAGGCACCGATCATGGCTACCAAATCCTTCAGCTCAGCCGCATTGGCTTTGATGCCAGCATAGTCGACCATGCCATTGCTGATGTTCTTGGCGAAAAAAGCCTCCGCCTTGGTGAAGAAATTGGATGTCTGCGCCTGCGCCATGAAACCAGCGAGCAAGAGGGCGATGAAGAGAATGTGTTTTTTCATAAGATAGATTTTCCTTGATGCATTTCCGGCCTAGCCCGTGTCGGCCCAGCCGAGAACCGTTTTGCAAAATTCGGGCCAAAAATCTTGCCCTACGGTTCACCAACGAAATTGGTGAAAAACTGGCCGAATGGCAAACCTCGGTCAAAAAAATCACCGACGGTGGCAGCATAAGCCCTTGATCACCGCATTTGGGAATGATTTTTCGTTTCACAAGCTTTTTCTGGTGGACGCCAACCCAGAACCGAAGTTGCGGGATGGTTTTTCTCCTGTTTCCAATGCGGCGTGATCGCTCGTCAAAAAAACTTGCGCGATTGCAAAACGCAAGGGCCGATCCACGTATTTTGCAGCAAAAGCACCACCGATGTCATCCCCCCAAAATAGCCGCAACTGGATCCAATTTGGAATCCTGCTCGCCGTGGGGGCCCTGCTCACGGGCTTGGCGTTCAGGGGGCAGGACCTGCCAGCGATCTGGGAGCGCGTGGTCCAGGCCGACTGGGCGTGGATCGCCCTGTCACTGCTGCTCACCCTACTCGGGCACCTGAGCCGCGCCCGCAGGTGGCAATTGCTGATCCAGAGCGCGGGGCACGAGGCTGGCCTCGCGGCTTGCTTCGTGGCCATGATGACCGGCTACCTCAGCAAC
>JANMIM010000795.1:0-2024 GCA_031375795.1 Bacteroidota bacterium | reverse complement strand
CTGTGCTGCAAGATCGCTGCACAGGCGATTTTTTTTTTGCCCGGAGGCAAGTTTGTTGGTTGTGATCAAAGTGACCGAAGGATTGAAGGAATCCGTAGACCCGCCGCAATGGGGCTATCCATCCAAGGATAGGTCCTTTTTTCGCCCAGATGCGCCCACAAAGCGCCCCAAATTCGCCTCGATCAGCTATTGGCCAACATTTTTGGGGCGAAATTGGATATGCGTCCACCAGAAAAATGCCTGCGAAACGAAAAATGGTTCGCCGATCGAGCGGATCTCGGGTTGCATGTGGCATACGATTCTGGCTAGGATGTTTGGTTGTCTGATGAATCAATGAGACAGGTAGGCTGCAAATCGCTTTCCTGCGATTGCCCTAAACCCAACCACTTCGCGTTTTGAAAATTACCATCGATTGTATAACTTGCTGACGCAAAAGGAAGAAGCCAGATTTTTTGGCCAATTCCGTTGCTATGCATATTTATTACCAATGTGACGACCTACGATGACCGTTTCGGCATCCCATTTGCAATGCATCATCCTCCAACCTTGATCGTTTGATTATGAAAAAAGCTATCGTTTTCTCCTTTTTCTTGGCCTGCCTCGGCTTCGCCTCCCTCCATGCCCAGAAGGTAACCTCCACCTCCGGTGCTGAATCGACCGCTCCGGCGGGCGGCTCCACAGCCCGCACCAAAGGTGTCGGCAAGGGCACACCCCTCGTCCAGCGCCAAAGTGGCGCAAGCACCACGGCAAGCCCCGCTCCAGCACCAGCCGCCGAGAAATCCACCAAGGGTGCAGCCATCGCCCCTGCGACAACTGCTCCCGTGACCCCAAAGGCCGGAAACGCAAAGGAATAAGAATTCCAAGCGGCAATTTTGCCTCTATGCATTGGACAGCTGATTGAATTTGAACAATTCAGTGAGCTGTCCATTCCTTTTTTTGCCCGATTGATCCAATCTGGGTTAATTTTGTCCTCCTTTTGAAGGGCGACGCCGCCAAAACACGGGTGGCGCTTGAAATTGAGTACAGCGTGAAGATCCAAGACATCCTCAAAATCTACCGCGAGCATCCCGAGTTGGCTGCTTTTGCGCAACAGATACGTGACGACGACCATGGTGTATTTCAAATCAGGGGTCTTGCAGGCAGCCAATCGGCCTTTTTGCTGACTTCCATCTTCCAAAGCATGCACCGCAGCGGCCTCGTCGTGCTCAATGACAAGGAGGAAGCCCTCTATTTTTACAACGAGCTGCAGGCATTGATGCCGCAAAAGGACATTTTGTACTACCCGGCTTCCTACAAGCGCCCCTACCAAATCGAGGAAATCGACAATGCCAACGTCTTGCAACGCGCAGAGGTCCTCAATCAGCTGAACCACACGCAATCGGGGCGGCAGCTTATCATCACATTTGTAGAGGCGCTGAGCGAGCAGGTCGTGAACAAGCGGTCCTTGGTGAAAAACACCCTCGATGTGCGCAAAGGCGATCAGTGCGGCATGGACTTTGTCGTCGACGTGCTCGACGAATACGGATTTGACAACGTGGATTTTGTCTGGGAGCCAGGGACTTACAGCAAGCGAGGCGGCATCTTGGACGTTTTCTCATTTGCCAACGACCTGCCTTACCGGATGGAATTTTTTGGCGATGAGCTGGAATCCATCCGAAGCTTTGACCCGGTCGATCAGATTTCCAAGGAAGACCATCACACCGTTTCCCTGATTCCCAACATTCAAAAAAACCTGATCAACGAGGAAAAGATCCACTTCCTGGATTACCTCAGCGACCGAACGGTGGTTTTCCTGCAAAGCATGGAGTTCATCACCGCCGACCTGGACCGACAGTTTGAGCGGGCGATGAAGTACTGGAAGGAGCTTCAGACCCAAAGCGGTGGCGCCGCATTGAGCAGGCCGCCCGAGTCGATGTACACCGACGGCAAGGCCTTCAAAAAGGAGCTGGAGTCGGTGACCAAGGTCGAGTTTGGCGGGAGGTTTCACTACAAGAATCCAGTGCAATTCCTTAAATGGCAGGGAG
>JANMIM010001140.1:0-2823 GCA_031375795.1 Bacteroidota bacterium | reverse complement strand
GGCACCCTCATGGACGGCAGCGTGTTCGACAGCTCACGTGAGCGTGGCGAGCCAGCCACCTTCCCTGTCAAAGGCGTGATCCAAGCATGGCAGCAGATCCTTCCGATGATGAAGGAAGGCGCTAGCTACAAAATCTGGTCCCCACCCGCACTCGCCTACGGCGAATACGGCTCACCACCCAAAATCGGACCCAACGTCGCCCTCATCTTTGAGATCGACCTGATCAAAGTGCTCGGCCCAGGCGATGCACAACCACCACAACCAGGAATGTAATCCCGTTGTGAAAAATCAAGAAACTCCCCTGAGACTAGCTTTCAGGGGAGTTTTTTTTGCATCGGAATCCACTCTACAACTGCATTCCCGTAAATTGCCCATCCCTCCATTGTAATCCTGCAAAAAATGGCCTACGAAAAAGACCAACACCCCTCCGCCAAAGTCGCTCGAATCATCTCGCTCTCGACGATGGGCATCGTGACCCTCACGGTCTTGGTGCTCTACGGTCTATATTTTGACAATTTCTCGGAAACTGAACTGGTTCAGTTGAGTTTTTTGTGGATTTCCTTGATGGGATTTGGGCTGGGCGGCCTGCTGCTCGCGCACAAGGGCGTAGGCGCAAGCGTGGGCATCGGGCTGGTGATCGCCCTGGCATTCTTCCTGGCCTTGCAGACGTTTTACGTCGTGCTTTGGCCTTCGCTTTGATGCGGTGGAATGGGGCAAATGAGGCGAAGCGCAACTTTTTGAGGGGGGTGTTGCTCATGCAACGAGTTCGGAATCCGTTCCTTGGCTTTGAACGATGGTTCTAAGAACGTGCGACTCCGATGCTGCGCACCACACGGCGGTGGAGTCGGCGTTCGCCACAAACGGCCTGACCGCAGAGCGGTCACACGTTTATAGCCCGACATAGCCATTTGTATTTCCGACTCCGGAGGAGTCGCATGTTTTCGCAAGCCAAGCACGGCGAACCGTGGAAAAGGCATCTGAAACCCTGCCCAGCTTTGCCTTTCAGCTTCCAAGCCTGCATCACGATCGCACCCCTACAAACCCGGGAGCCGGTAATTCAGGATTTCACGACCCAGGTGCTCCAGCAAGTGTCGGCGCACATATTCGAGCAACCAATCCTTTGCTTCTCCCATTGCGATCAAATAATCGTGGTCATTTTCACACAACAAAAAATCCAAGGCGGAGTTCGTGACATAATAAACAAATGGGTTGCACTCGCCCAATATTGCGCTGATCACTTGGAGGTTTTCAAATTGGTAGGCTCCATACTCGGTGGATGTCTCATAAAATAGGACCATGGGTCGACTCACTGCGGAGGTCTGCAATTCACCCACATATTTCCAAGCCAGATGCGATTGAATGAAGCATGACTCCACCGAAAGCTGTTGCCAGATGGGCCAGGCATATTTGGGCGACGAAGTGTAGGCCTGCAAGAGTGCACGCAACGCAGTAGCGCAGGCCTCGGCACCTAACTTGTGTCCGCTGACGTTCAAACTCGCCATCGCTGCCTCGATTTCTTGGGGGATCGATCTCATGGTTATTGCTGGCGATATGGAACGACGTTGATCCGCTCCAAGGGCAGCCCCTGCAGCGCTGCAGCGAGGGATGCAGCGTTGTCTGCAATCAAGTCGATCGTAAAATGGTGGCCTAGTTTGATGATCACATCCCAATGGGGGTGCCGCAACACGAGGTCTTGGTAATGCATCCAGCAGGCATATTGGATCAAGCAAGGCAGAATCCTTTTGAGCTTGGAATATGTGGCCTCGATCATGCCGCCAAACATCGAGTCGATGCCCTCGTCACCAAAGAATTCGTAGAGCGGCTCGAAATTTTCAGTCCTGGGTAAATGAGGCGGCAGCCAAGGATGCTGTGGTTTTTCATGTTGCAGGATCCAAGTTGCATGCTCAAAACGGGAGCGCAAGATCAAATCGAGAATCTCTCGGTAATCATCCAATGCCCCGGCATAGTCTTGCGTTTCCAGCGGCTTCATGAAATTCATGGAAACATGTTGCAGGGAGGCCCCCGCCCAGCCCTTGGGGAGTGATGGTTTGCGTCTGGATTTCAAGTAGGTAGCATAGTCGATCATGGGTGTACAAATTTTGTTGTTTTTGGGGGGTATTGATTCAAAATACTCCCATCAGCGCCAACAAAACTACAACATTCGACCCGAGAACAGAACACCATTGTGGTGGATGATTCTGATCTCTGAAAAATCGGGTGCAAACAGAAGGTAATCTGAAGACTGGAAAAAATCCATTGTATAATGTGTTTCGTACCAAGCTGCGAAATCTTGAAATTCAGTTGGCAAGAACTGAAACACCACGCGGTCGCCGTAGCCCTCGTCTGTGACCAGCGTCAATGGCTCGTTGTCTCCAAACTCGTGGATTCCCATCAATTGTGCGAACTCCGCGGCATCCCATTCTTCCTCGATCTGTTCAAATGCTCCCCATTGCGGTATCAGCACTTCCTTGAGCGCTCGACCCGTTACAGTTTCACAATGCGTGATCACCGTTTCTGGAAGAAAATCCGTCTTCGCGATGGAAAGTCCCTTGGATCTCAGGAAATCCAACCACAAGGGCATGAAGGCTGCCATGGGGACGGTGTATTTCATGGGATCAAATTTAGTGTTTCCCTGGCTGCCGATCAGCATCAAAATCTCCAAAACAGGCTGTGCCCCAGCAGGGTCAGCGTGCGGCCCCATTGGACTCCGCTCTGTGCAGGCACCGCCCGCCGCGCGCAAATTTCATGCGAATGCCCTGCCCCATGACGCATTGGCCTTGATTTTGCAGACGGGCTACAGAATATTTGACACAAACCCTATCC
>JANMIM010000762.1:0-4418 GCA_031375795.1 Bacteroidota bacterium | reverse complement strand
GTGCCCGGCATGACCATCAACCGCTACTGCGGTTCCGGTCTTGAGGCCATCGTGCTTGCCAGCGCCAAGATCAAAGCCGGCATGGCCGATTGCATCATCGCAGGCGGCACCGAGAGCATGTCGCTCGTGCCCACCGTCGGTTACAAAACCGCGCTGAGCTACGACGTCGCCACCAGCCATCCTGAATGGTACTTTGGCATGGGCCAGACAGCCGAGGAAATCTCCAAGGATTACAAAATCAGCCGCGAAGACCAAGATGCATTCGCCGTGCGCAGCCACATGCGTGCAGCAGCTGCCATCGACGGCAACCTCTGGGCCAATGAAATCGTGCCAGTGGATGTGATCGAGAAGCTGTTTGAAGGCGGCAAGGTCAAGGAAAAGAAATTCACCGTCAAGGTGGATGAAGGCGTGCGCCGCGACACGACCCTCGAAGGGCTCGCCAAGCTGAAGCCTGTCTTCGCTGCGAATGGCTCGGTCACCGCCGGCAATTCCTCCCAGACATCCGACGGCGCTGCTTTCGTGATGGTCATGAGCGAAAGAATGGTCGTCGAACTCGGCCTCCAGCCCATCGCCCGCCTCGTGAGCTATAGCGCCAATGGCGTCGATCCCCGCATCATGGGCATCGGCCCGGTCGCTGCCATTCCTGCCGCCCTCAAGAAAGCAGGCATGACACTCGGCCAGATCGACCTCATCGAGCTCAATGAAGCCTTTGCAGTCCAGTCCCTGGCCTGCATGCGCGAACTCGGCATCGACCCCGAGATCACCAACGTGAACGGCGGTGCCATCGCCCTCGGCCACCCATTGGCTTGCACAGGCACCAAGCTCACCGTGCAGATCCTCAACGAACTGCGCCGCCGTGGCAAGAAATACGGCATCGTGAGCGCCTGCGTCGGCGGCGGTCAAGGCGTGGCAGGGATCTATGAACTGCTCAATTGAAAATGGAAAATTGAGAATGGAAAATGAAATGCGTTTCTATTTTCCATTCTCAAACCGTTTTCAAATCTTCTACCATTTTCAATTTTTCATTTTCAATTTTCAATTCAAATGGAAACTCCAACAATCGCAGCAGCGCGCCTCAAGGGTGGCGAATTCCTCATCAAAGGGACAGACCCTCAAAGCATCTTCATTCCAGAGCAATGGAACGAGGAGCAGCAAATGATCTCCAAGATGTGCGACGACTTCCTGGAAAAGGAAGTGTATCCCAACCTCGCGGAGCTTGACTCGATGAAAAACGAGGACCTGATGCCTTCGATCATTCGCAAGGCCGCAGAACTGGGATTGCTGGGTGCAGGCTTGCCCGAGCAATATGGGGGCATGAACCTGGATTTCCTCTCCCAAATGCTGCTCACCGAGCGCTTTGGTGCAGGCCACTCCTTTGCCGTCGGCTTCAGCGCCCACACGGGTATCGGCACCTTGCCTACCTTGTATTATGGCACCGAGGCCCAGAAAAACGAGTACCTGCCTAAGTTGGGTTCGGGAGAATGGCTGGCATCCTATTGCTTGACCGAGCCAGGTTCAGGTTCCGACGCACTCGGCGCCAAGACCACGGCTGTCCTGAGCGAAGACGGCAAGCACTACATCATCAATGGCCAGAAGATTTGGATCACCAACGGTGGCTTTGCCAATCTCTTCACCGTCTTCGCCAAGATCGACGGCAAGTTCACGGGCTTCCTCATCCCCGGCGACACGCCCGGCATCAGCCGCAGCGCCGAGGCCCACAAGATGGGCATCAAGGGCAGCTCCACCCGCGAGATTTTCTTCCAAGACGTGAAGATCCCCGTCGAGAACCTGCTCGGCGAGATCGGCAAAGGCCACAAGATCGCCTTCAACATCCTCAACATCGGCCGTATCAAGCTTGCTGGTGCTGCGATCGGCGGCTCCAAGAAGGCAGTCGACGTCACCGTGAAGTATGCCAATGAGCGCCAGCAATTTGGCGTGGCCATCTCGACCTTTGGTGCGATCCAGCACAAGATCGCCGAGCAAGCCATCCGCCTCTGGATCATGGAGGCAGCCGTGTACCGCGCCTCCTATGACATCCAATGCCTGGAGCACGAGATGCAAGCCGCAGGCGCCTCGCATGCCGACTCCCTCCTCGGCGCCGCCGAGGAGTATGCCATCGAATGCGCACTCTTGAAGGTGCTCGGCTCCGAGGTCGTCGATTACATCGTCGACGAGGGCGTGCAAGTCTTTGGTGGCAACGGCTACTCCGCCGATTACCCCATGGACCGCGCCTACCGCGACGCCCGCATCAACCGCATCTTTGAAGGCACCAACGAGATCAACCGCCTTTTGGGCATCGACGTGATCCTGAAGCGCGCCCTCAAAGGCAAGCTCGACCTCATGGGCCCGATCCAGAAGATCATGGGCGAGCTCACGAGCATCCCTGAATTCAGCAGCGACGAAGACAACGGTCCATTGGCTGCAGAGGCCAAGGCGGTCGCCGGCTTCAAGAAGGCCATCCTGATGGTATCGGGTGCCGCCGTGCAGCAACTCATGGCCAAGATGGAAAAGGAGCAGGAGCTCATCATGAGCCTCGCCGACATGGGCATCTACATCTACGCCGCCGAGTCGGGCATTTTGCGTGCGCAGAAGCTCATCTCCATCCGTGGAGAGGCCGCATGTGCCGACGAGATTGCCATGGCCCGCACCTATTGCTACGACGCTGCCGACCGCATCAACAAGGCTGGCAAGGACGCGATCAATGCCTTTGCCGAGGGCGACATGCAGCGCATGCTCCTCATGGGCCTCAAGCGCTACACCAAGATCGCGCCGATGAACACCAAGGAAAGCCGTCGCCAGATCGCTGCGAGCCTCATCGCTGCGAATGGTTATTGCTACTGAGCCTAGCCTCAATACTTGAATGCAAGAGCCGCTTCCTGAAGGGGGGCGGCTCTTGTGTTTTTGGTGGACCTTGTGTAATTTTGATTTGTAGCGCCAGCTGATCTTGATGCTACAATTCGCAATGGCAACTGTTAAGAAAGAAGTAGATCCAGAGTCACCGACAGGCAAAATGCTGCTGAAGATGCTGGAAGATAAGAAGTTGATCAATTCCTTCCTACGGGGGGAAATTGAGAAATCCGTGCTGGACGCAAATGGAATAAAGCTTGTCAATCCCCTATGATTTTAGGAGTGTAGGACCGTTTCGATTCGAATTCATAACCGATTTCGGGATCGAATACAGCGTGACGTTTGCCGAAGGGAACGATTATTTTCCTCAGCATCCCCTACTTGGTGGATTTGTAAGGACGATCTATTTTCAGATTCAAAAAAAGCAAGAGCTTAGAATTCCTGCTGATCCTCGAGTGGGGGAGACGATCATCAGTCTTATCCTTCAATTTTTTGAGCAAAATCCATCTGGTGCGCTGTTTTTCATCCATGATGGCTCCGATGGTAAGGCGTTGGGACGCAAGAAGAAGTTTGATGTGTGGTTCCGTAAGGCGGGTTCGAGCGAATTGCGAAAAGAGAATTCAGTGATCAATGTAGGCAGAGTCGCAATACATACCTCTTTGCTTTTCCGTCAGGATCACCCCATGTTAACCGAGCTCATCGCGGCATTTGAGGGAATGGGGGATGCAGTTTCCACCAAACCAGAAGATTGACCCCATCTTCCACTTCCATGTCTCCATCAAGCATCTGATCAGCCAATCGCCTTGACTCACCGAGCCGCTGAGCTTGCGCTCTCAGCACTTGAAACCCCAAAATCGACCGCCACGGCCTTCCCATCCCCAGACGAATAGATTTCTCCCCAATTTTGGCTCCCATGTATACAAACACCAACCATCGACGCTGCCTGCGCCTTCGCTGCCCCTGGACGTCCACTTTGACACCGAGACCGGCGACCCCGATGATCTCTGCACGCTCTTGATCTTGCTGGCGCATCCAGCTTATCGCTTGCGCTCCGTTTCCGTCACGCCGGGCACCGACGAGCAGGTCGGCATGATCAGGCATGTCTTGGCCCTTTGCGGAGCCGCTCACATCCCCGTGGGCGGCGCGGTGCCTGGATACGACAAGTCTTGCGTCGGGCGGTTTTACTAAGATTGGCTCGGCACATTTGCGCCTTCGCAGCCCGATCAACCAACCTCGGCCTTGATCATGGATTCGTTGCAGCGCTTTCCCGACCTGACCTTGCTCACAGGTGCGCCGCTCAAGGGCCTGCGCGAGCTGCCAGAGGACGTCCACATTTCGCGATGGGTGGCCCAAGGCGGATTTGCAGGCGACAGGGTCGTGCCCGAAGCCTACCGCCTCGAGAAATTTGCGGGCATGGACACATGCCCGACCTCACTCCTGTCCTAAACGTTTTAAGATTATGCTCAAAAGTAGCAAATACTTCCAATGCGGGCAGATTCTAGCCGCCTTTTGCTGACCAATCCCCCCACCATAATCAGAACAGTGAAAATTGCATGATTGGCGGCCCCTCC
>JANMIM010000754.1:0-3098 GCA_031375795.1 Bacteroidota bacterium | reverse complement strand
TTCCCTTGATCACCTCCTTCACTTCCAGATTGTAGGATCCGGTGTTGGGGTCGTCGGCTCCTCCGAGGTACCTCGCCCAGACGATATGTGCCGAGGTGTCTCGCAGCACGGCAAGCTCGATGATCAGCGGTCGTGCCATCGCTGGCATTTGAACCAAGAGGAGCAGGGCGAGGAGGCGGATTGTGTTTTTCATTGTCAGGCGATGATGTCTTAGTCTTGGAATGAAGTGGAGGTCTTGGGCTTCATTCGTTGGCAATATGCGTTCTTTTGAGGGAAATGGTCGCCGGGCCCAACAACACGGGATTTTCTGCGCTGCCTCGGTACACCATGCAGTCGATCGGCTTTTTCATCAAGTATTGCACGATACTGGCCACAGTTCCGCTCTGCATCAGCCATTTCTCATTCTCAGCGACCACATCCGTCCTCAATTCCACCCTTTCGGTTCCTCCATAGCCCGTAACAAATGAGACCGGGGTGCTGGAAAATGACGCGAATTGTAGGAATCCCCAGGGCGTGTCGGCGATTCCATCAGAATCACTTGATCGCTTGTCGAGGTCGATGCGCCAAGTGGCTCCATCCGACGACTTGACCTCCAGCTCGTACCACGGTTGGTCCACTTGAGGCGCGGCGATGTATGCCAGCAGCGCGGCCTCGGTGAAGATGCTGGGGTGTGAAATGTAAAATTGGCAGGTGAATGTGCCCGTGGCGACGTCGACCCCCACGATCTTGCCATCGATCCCCAAGCTGCGGTGACGCACAGATGATTCCAGCACCGTGTACAGGCCTCCCCGGAAATCGGGCTTGGAGGTGTCGGCCGCAAAATCATTGAGCGGCAGGTTGGTCCGAAACTGGGCGGGCAATTGCATGTGCGCGGACCGCACATCGATGGCATACTTTGTGGCGACCACGGCATCTGACTGGGCATCAAAAAAGTGGAGATGGCCCTTGTAGTGCCAATGGATCGGTTTGTAGCCCACAAAGAAGTCCTTGATCATCGGCAAGGTCAGGTTGTGCGTGGAGACGAGGTAGCCATTGTAATCATAAAAACCCGCAAAGTCCCAGACATCTTCGGCGGGATTCTCCGTGAGCCCCAGCGGAGCCCCATACCATGAAAATTCCAAGCGCTTGGTCAGGAAGGCGATCACCTTCGCGCCCTTTTTCAGGGTGGCGTGCCCCGAACCCAACAACACCTTCTGCCGACCGACCCTCAAGTTGCCTTTGTAGACTTCCAGCACATCCAGGTAATAGGAAAATGCGTTCATGGAATCGTCGGAGCCATCTGCGGGCCCCAAGAAGGTGGCATAGACAATGTGGGGCGCTGTATCCCGCAATTCCTCGATGCTGATGATCATCATTTCTGACTTGGCTTGCACACACAGGGCCATGATGGCGATGGCCGCAACGATAAAACGCTTCATGAACCGGGCGATTTGTCTCAAAAATAATCCAAGTGAAGGTGTTTTGGTAGGTGGCGAGGAAAACTATGATGGGAGAATATTAAATTGGAGGCATGAAAAAGAACATCCTCGATCCAGAATCCAGGGCTGTGATGCTGAAACGCATCGCCGCCATGAAGTCCGACAGCAGGGCCTTGTGGGGCAAGATGAATGCCGAGCAGTGCATCTGCCACCTGGCGGACCAGTTTCGCATGGCCTTTGGGACGATGGTGGTCGCGGGAACCCCCAGCTTTTTGGGCCGCACCTTGATGAAAACCATGGTGCTGTGGGGGGCGCCGGCTCCCAAGGGGAAGGTGCCCACCGCTCCCGAGATCGACCAACTCACTGCAGGCACCCCACCGACGACATTCGAGGCCGACCGCAAGCTGCTGCTCGCATTGATCGACGAATATTTGAAGAAAGAAGAGGCATTTAAGTTTCAGCGGCATCCTTTCTTTGGCCCACTCACCAAAAAACAATGGGGCAAGCTCATTTGGTCCCACCTCGATCACCACTTGTCGCAGTTTGGAGCCTGAAAGTGAAAAGTGGAAAGTGAAAAGTGAAAAGTGAAAAGTGAAAAGTGGAAAGTGAAAAGTGAGCCGTCACGCCTCAGCGTAGACACCACTTTTCACTTTTCACTGCTCACTTTTCACTCCTTAAGCCTCAGCGCAATCGCCACTTTTCACTTTTCACTCCTCTCTCCTCAGCACAGTCGCCACTTTTCACTTTTCACTGATCACTTTTCACTCCTTACCCCTCAGCGCAATCGCCACTTTTTACTTTTCTCTGCTCACTTTTCACTCCTCAGGAAAACATATCCTTGATGCGTTGAAAGAAGCCTTTGTCGCTGCTCGTGGGGTTGGGGCTGAAGTTGTTGCTGCTCCTGAATCGCTCGAGGGCGTCTTTTTCGTCGCGGCTCAGGTTTTGGGGGACCCAGACATGGGCCTGGATGAGCTGATCGCCGCGGCCGTAGCCGTTCACGATCGGGAATCCCTTGCCTTTGAGTTTGAAGATCTTGCCTGACTGCGTGCCGGGAGAGATTTTGAAGCGGGTCTTGCCACCGCCAAGCGTCGGCACCTCCACGCTCGTGCCCAAGGCTGCGTCGGCAAAATTGAGCCAGAGCTCGTAGATCACGTCGTCGCCGTGGCGCTCAAACATGTCGTGGCTTACTTCCTCAAACAGGATGATGAGGTCGCCGGGTTGGCCGCTGCGCTTGCCGGCGTTGCCTTTGCTGCGCATGGTGATCTGCATGCCTTCGGTGATGCCACCGGGGATCTTGACCTCCACGACTTCAGAGATTTCGGTGCGGCCCTCGCCTTTGCAGACGCCGCAGGCATTGGAGATCACACGGCCCTCGCCTTGGCAGGTGGGGCAGGCGCTCACCATGATCTGCTGGAAAAATCCGCCTCCTGCCTGGCGGCGCAATTCGCCGCTGCCGTTGCAAGTCTGGCAAGTGCGGTAGCTGTCGGCGTTGGATGCTCCTACGCCATTGCAAGTCTCGCAGGTCGCGAAGCGGGTGAGCTTGATCTTCTTGTTGGTGCCGTCATAGATTTCCTCCATGGTGAGGGGCACCTTGACCCGCAGGTCGCTTCCTTTTTGGCCTTTTGGCCGCTGCCGGCCCCGGCCTCCGCCTCCAAAGATGCTTTCAAACGGGCTGCCACC
>JANMIM010000749.1:0-7628 GCA_031375795.1 Bacteroidota bacterium | reverse complement strand
CACATTGCATGAAGACCATCCCCGAGGCACTGGACTTGAGTAGCGTGATCCTCCAAAACTTTGAATCGGCCGTGCTGACGCTGGACCTCGAGGAGCGCAATGCCTTGATGAACTTTGTGGTCGTCGGCGCCGGTCCCACCGGTCTTGAGACGGCGGGCGCCTTGGCGGAATTGAAACAGCACATTCTACCTTCCCACTATCCTGAGCTGGACCTGAGGCGCATGCAGATCCACCTCATCGAGGCGGGCGACCGCGTCTTGCCGGGCATGAGCCAAGAATCCTCTGACAACGCAAAAAAGGCCTTGGAGAAAATGGGCGTCCACATCTGGCTCAATGCCCGCGTGGAGAGCTACGACGGCGTGCAGGTGCACCTCGTCGGCGGCCGCGAACTCGACGCCATGACCGTCATCTGGTCTGCCGGCGTGGTCGGCAACAGCCTCCCCGGCCTGGAGGCTGCCGTGGGGCGCGGCGGCCGCATCGAGGTCGACCAATTCAACCGCGTCAAGGGCCAAACACATGTCTTCGCGATCGGCGACCTCGCCTTGATGCGCACAGAGGACTATCCATCGGGGCATCCAGGAGTCGCACAGGTGGCGATCCAACAAGGGCAGAACTTGGCCATCAATATCAAAAGCCTCATCTACCAGCGGGAATTGCGCCCTTTCAAGTACCAAGACAAGGGCACGATGGCCACCATCGGCCGCAACAAAGCCGTGGGCGACGTGAAACGCCTCAAGCTCAAGGGCCTCATCGCGTGGTTGATGTGGATGGCGATCCACTTGTTTTTCCTCGCAGGCTTCCGCAACCGGCTCGTGGTATTCATCAACTGGTTTTGGAGCTATGTGACCTACGACAAGGGTACCCGCCTCATCATCAGGCCATTTGACCGAAAAGTGGATTACCACGATGTGGAGCAAACGCCGCAGGCGGCCCGGCCCACCGATGTCGTTGTAGAAAATTGACCAGTGTCCAGAGGCGCTATTTCCCGATGAGGCTGGTGGAATTGCGGCGGTTTCAGGAATATTGGACAAAATTGCTCCTCCGATGAAAAAATCTATCCTGTTTTGTGGCGCGATGCTGAGTCTTGTGACCATGACATTGGCCCAAAAACAAGTCTCCTTAAATGCTGCCGATGGCCTTGAAATCACCGCCGATCTGTACGAGGTGGATCCGGTGTGCCAGATGGTCATCCTCTGCCACCAAGCAGGCTGGAGCCGAGGCGAATACCGCGAGACCGCCAAATGGCTCAATACCAAGAATTTCAACTGCCTGGCGATCGATCAGCGCTCCGGCGAGGGCGTGAACGATGTGAACAATGAGACAGCTGCCCGCGCCAAACAGCAGGGCAAGGGCCAATCCTACCTCGATGCCGAGCAAGACATCGTCGCTGCCGTCCATTGGGCACAAGCTCGTACCGGCCGTCGGGTGGTACTCGTCGGCAGTTCATACTCAGCCTCCCTTGTACTCAAAATTGCGATGGACATGGACGAAGTGATGGGCGTCGCAGCCTTCAGCCCGGGGGAATATTTTGGTGCCAAGCTCAAATTGGGAAAGGCGATCGACGGATTGGCCACCCCGACATTCATCACAGCCTCCAAGGCAGAGATGCCCAAGGCGCAATTGCTGGCAAACCACGTGCAGCCGAGAAGGCTCACCACCTATGTCCCCACAGAAGCCGGTTTTCACGGCTCACGCGCGCTCTGGACCACCAACGAGGGCCACGAAGGCTACCGCAAGGCCTTTTTGGAATGGTTGGAGAAGTTCAGGAAATACTGAGCGAGGCGATGCATCGCCCAATGTCTCAGGCTGCGAGGACATCGTGGCCTGCAAAGGCCAAGCGTGATCGATCAATGCTGCACGAGAAATTTCCGTGACAACAATTGTCCCTCCAAGCCCTTGAATTTTACCAAATAGATGCCATCGCTACATGCATGCGTATCGATTGCCAGGCCATCGGGAGCGCTGAGGCGGGAAACAGCATCTTGGCGAAAGACCTCCCTCCCGGCAGCATCCAGCACCACAACCGCGCTCCCAGGCATCGCGCCCATGCATTTCACCGTGACGCGATCGGTTGCTGGCACAGGCCAAATTTCGATTTTGGCGACAAGATCTTCCGTCTGCGTCAGCGACATCACATCTGAATAGGACGTCTCGCCGCCACGGTCGGTGACTGCGACGCGGTAATAAATGATCGGCCCAGCGGGAATCTCGGCATCTTGGAACTGCCAGGCATGGGAAGATCCTGTGGATGAACTGAATTCCTCGACTGAGCGCGCACCAATCTTCGTGAACGATAGGCCATCCATGGAGCGCTGCACATCAAATCGCTGGACATTGTCGGCATTCACCATTTCCCAGCTCAGCTCGGCGATCGACGGAGTAAGCCATATCGTATTGGCGCTGAGGGGATTTTGAGGCAGGATCACATCAAAAATCTGATAGCTGAACCAGTTTCCGGTACCGAGGTCAAATAGCCATACAAAGCCATTTGCCCAGGAAAGGCGAAAACCATTGGTCGTGACGGCAGCCGCAGGGAGTTGGCACATGCCTTGATAAATCCCCGTGTTTTTTGCAAAAAGATAGACGCGTTTGAGGACATAATCCAAGACAGCGATTTCCTTGCCAGCGCAGCCCGTGTACATGACCGTCGTCCAATTGAGATTGGCGAAGGACACAGGACAACCGACCAAGGCATAGTTGGAAATCGCAGCATTGGTGGCGCGGGAATAGCGGTAAATGCGACCATTGAAATAATAAATCACCTCATTGGCCACAGGATCATAATCGCCACAGGATTGCGCATCGGGCTGTGCCTGACCTGAGAAAATGTTGGCGCCAGTGCTCAAGGCATTGCCTGCGCCGTCGAGATTGGCCCGCCACATACCGGAAGTCGAGTAGCCATTGCCTTCCAACTGGTTGGTATTGGGATTCCACCACATGCCACGCCAGTCAAATCCTGCCGTGGTCGAGAACAATTGCACTCCCGTGGCGCTCCAAGTTTCCAGCGGGAAACTAGGGTTGCCTGCCCTGACAGCATAGTATTTACCCAAGATCGGATTGTAGGCCACCCCGGAGCAATTGTTGAGGTTGGTGGATTGGTAATCGAGGATGATGCCGGGAAGGGCATTGGGCAAGAGGTTGCATTGACCATGGGCCAATGTGAAAACCAAAAGCAAGCAAATGGCGAAAGCGTAGAACTTGCGCATAGACATTAGAATTAGGGGAAAGACACTATACCATTCCCAAGATAGGATTTTTCATTTCCCGAAACAAGCTGGATAGGATATTTTTTCCTGAAAATGAGCCACCTAAGTGACTGCAATGCCAACCTGTGGCTTGCAAACATCAATCTATCAAACTAGGGCAATTTGACTATCGATCCACCTCACCCAACACAAAGTCGATCGAACCCAGGATCGCGATCAAGTCGGCGATCATGACGCCACGGGAGATTTCTGGCACGACGCTCAGGTTGCTGAAACTCGGTGCACGGCACTTGCACCGCAGAGGAATGTCACTCTTGCCGTCGGCAATGAAGTAGAAACCCAATTCGCCTTTTGGGTTTTCGGCACGTGTGTAGTACTCGCCAGCCTTGGGACGCGCCTTGGGCGGGCACATGGCCCGAGGGTCGAAGTTGTCGCCACGTGGATGTGCCTTGGTGAGTTTTTCCACGCACTGCTCGATGATGCGCAGGGACTGCGCCACCTCGTCGACACGCACCTTGAATCGGTCCCAGCAGTCGCCGAGCTTGCCCATCTCCCCCTTGCCGACGCAGATGTCAAAGTCGATCTCGGGGTACACAGAGTAGCCGTCGAGCTTGCGCAAGTCCATCTTGAGGCCCGACCCGCGCAACACCGGGCCTGAGCATGCAAAATTGATGGCTACGTCGCGGGGCAAGACTCCCACCCCTGCGGTGCGCTGCACAAAGATGGTATTGCCCGTGAGCAGGCCGTTGAGCTCAGTCAGTTTGGGCTTGAAGTAGGTCACAAATTCTGCACAGCGCTCCTCAAACCCCACCGGCAGGTCAAAAAACAGTCCGCCGACCCAGATGTAGTTGTACAACATGCGTGCACCAGAGGCCCACTCGAGCATTTTCAAGATGTGTTCGCGGTCCCTGAAGCACCACAAAAAAGGCGTGATCGCCCCGACATCCAATCCAAAAGTGCCGATCGCCACCAAGTGGGAGGCGATGCGGTTCAACTCAGAAACCAAAACCCTGATGTACTCCACGCGCTTGGGCAGCCGCCCGGTGATGCCCATCATCTGCTCCACGCCCATCACAAAGGCGAGGTTGTTGTTCATCGAGGCCAGGTAATCAAGGCGGTCGGTGTAGGGGATGGTCTGCGGATAGGGCAATGACTCCGCGTGTTTCTCAAAACAGCGATGCAGATAACCGAGGTGCGGAATGACTTCGAGCACGATTTCGCCATCGGTGACCAGCTCTAGGCGCAGCACGCCGTGTGTACTGGGGTGCTGTGGGCCCATGTTGAGGATCATTTCCTCAGAGGCAAGGTCTTGCAGGCGGGTCTTGGCAGGGGCCGACCGCTGCAGGAGCTCGCGGTAGTCGAGCTCGGTGCGCAATGCATTGGGATGGCTGACCTCGTGCATCAGTAGGCGGTTTTGAAGTCGTGGTAGAATTCGGGATTCACGTAGTCCTTGCGCAAAGGGTGGCCCTCCCAATCCTCGGGCATGAGGATGCGGCGCAGGTCGGGATGGCCGGGAAACGTGATGCCAAAGAGGTCAAAGACCTCACGCTCATGCCAGTCGGCTGCGCGCCACACATGCGCGATCGAGGGAATGCTCGGCTGCCCCGCCCGCGCGACCATGCACTTGAGCACGATGCGGTGCCCGCGCGTGATCGAGCGCATGTGGTACACGACGCCGATGCGGTCGGCCTCGGGCCCCAAGTCCACGCCGCTCAGGCATTCCAAAAAGTCAAAATACATGGCCGGGTCGTCGCGCAAAAAGATGCACACCGCAAGCAAATGGTCGGGAGAAACGTGAAGAAAGGGCTGCGGAACCTGCATTTCGGCACTTGTGACCGCATCTGCGCCCACGGCTTGCACGATCGCATCCATGATATCTTGGGCAGTCATCATGTCGTCTCCGGGCTGGGTTTGGTGCCGAGGCTCTCGTTCCTGATTTTTTCCTGCAACATCATGATCCCGCCGATGAGCGCCTCGGGCCTCGGCGGACAGCCGGGCACGTAGACGTCGACGGGGATCACACGGTCCACGCCCTTGAGCACGTGGTAGCCATGCTCCCAATAGGGACCGCCGCAGTTGGAGCAGGAACCCATGGAGATCACGTAGCGCGGCTCGGCCATCTGCTCGTACAGGCGACGTATGCGGTCGGCCATCTTGAAGGTCACGGTGCCCGAGACGATCATCACGTCGCTCTGCCGCGGACTAGGCCGCGGAAACACACCCATGCGGTCCAGGTCGTAGTGGCTCGCATTGGTGGCCATCATCTCGATGGCGCAGCAAGCCAAGCCAAAGCCCATGGGCCACAAGGAGTTGAGCCGCGCCCAATTGATGAGGTCGTCGAGCTTGGCGAGCACCACGCTCGGCTCGCCCGTTTTCATGTCTGAGATTCCCATCATTGCAATGCAATATCCATAATTCCCTCCAATTCGGAAATCTGACCAAAATTCTCTCTTTTAACTGTATCCATCATGGTTGGTTTGCGTTTCATGGTGAATATTTGACCGCCAAGAAGATTCTCAGTGGAAAATCAGCTCATTTCGGGCACGAATCGGCGGAGATTTCTTGGCGAAATGGCCCATACACCTTGCAAGACGCTAAAATATGCTGAACTTTGGCCCCGATCATTGAAAGTCCTCAAAAACCAATTGATATGAAAGCTTCAAAAAAATCAAGAACCCTCTGGCTAGGCGCAATTTTGTTGCTTGCAGGCCTCTTCATCGGCCCGATGGCCTCGGCCCAAGGCCCATTGAAGACGGCTGCCCTGGCATTCAGCTATGCGTTCCAGTCGGGCGAAGGCACCAATGCCAGCGCTGTGACCTACATTCCCGGCCCCAAAGTCTATGTGACCTGCATCGCGGGCAACGAGGAATTCCCGATCGAAGTGTTCAACCGGGAAGGCAAAACCATCGCCAGCCTGGCGGCAGGCATGGACTTGCGCGGCATCTGGTACAATCCGGCCACCAACAGCCTGGAAGCCAATGGCTATGGCGACGGCGGCTGGTTTTCCTGCTATGTGGATGCCAATGGCGTGCCGAGTGGCGAATGGAGGGAAATTCGCAGCGGGCAGCATCAGGCTGATCCACAATCGGTCCTGTCGTACATCCCCTCGGCCAAGAAGCTGGTGACCCTGGCGCCGGCAGACAATTCCTTCAGCTACTGGGGCCGCAAAAACGGGAAGGAAAAAGTGCGTTATCAGCATGGTACGCCTGGCGACACCGATTGGTACTTCAATCCCTACTGCGCCAGCTACACCGGCAACGACGACTACCCGATCGCCGTGTTGGAACTCAACGGCGAGCAAATTTTGTATTTTGATCTCAAGGGCATGTACAAAGGCGCCACCAAAATCGACGGCGGCATCCCTGAGATGGACGGCTTCCGTTTTGCATTCGCCAACCGCCACGCGTTCATCTATGACGAGACCTCCAGGACTTGGAATGCCTACCGCGTGTTTTGATTGAATCTTTGAATTGGAAAATGAACAATGATGCCTTGGCTCATTGTTCATTTTTCGTTTCATCCCTGCTGCTCGTTGAACGCCTCATAGAGTGCGTCGGGCACGCTGGCCGGGCTTTTGGGAGTCTCGGGGCGGGGCTTGATCCAATCCAGGTCGCCTTTGGCCCAGACATAGGCGAGCCCGAGCAACAGGATGCTGGCGAAGACAAACATTTCCACCAATGCAAACCAACCCCAGGTTGGCGCCACCCGAATCACACCCAAATCGGCAAAGACGATGGCCCATGGAAACAGGAACACGATCTCGACATCAAAGATGAGGAAGATGAGCGCCGCCACGTAAAACCGGCTGTTGAGCTGGATACGGGCATTGCCGATGGGATCCTCACCGCATTCATAGGTGCTGTTTTTTTCCGGATTGGGGCGATCGGGTCGCAGGAGCTTGCTCGCCAGCATGCCGCCGACCACAAAGACGATGCCGCCTACCAAAAACAGCAGCGCGACGCCATATTCACCCGAAACTTGTCCCAAGCTGGATTCCATGGGGCAAAAATAAGCTCCGTTTGGCATTTGTGGCGACTATTTTTTCTAACTTGATCGGTTCAGGAGCTGTCTCCCCAATTTGCATTGTGAGATGAAGGAATCCATGTCCAAGATCATGAGCGTGGTCCAAAACCCTCGGTTTTGGATACTGGCGGGCATCGTGTTTCTGGGCAGGATGTGTTGGTTTGCCTATTGGGGTGTCTTGCTGGAGATCGACAGCCTGGGCTACCTGGAGTTGCAAACTGCGATCTACCATCCGCCGGGCTACACATTGTTCAATGGGATCGTGCTGCAGGTCGTCGACCACCTGGAGGCGGTCGTGGTGGCGCAAAGCCTCTTTTACAGCCTCGTGGTGGCGATCTTCCTCTGGCAGTGGGTCTATGCGCCGCGCTTGCGGCGCTGGCTGGCCATCGCGCTGGCGGT
>JANMIM010000740.1:0-5592 GCA_031375795.1 Bacteroidota bacterium | reverse complement strand
CGTGCCCTTGCCCGACACATCGCCGATCGCGACCTTGTAGTGGTGGCCATGCTGGGTCACGTCATAAAAGACGCCCCCGATCTCGTCGACCTCCTGGCTCATCACAAAAAACTCGATCTTGTCGGTTCCCGGCAGGGCTTGTGGCAAAATCTGCTTCTGAAAGGTCTTGGCGATCTTCAACTGCTCGCGGTAAACCTCCAGGTCGATGGACTGGGCCACAAGCTCGCTGTTTTCGATGGAGATGCCCGACTGCTCCGTGAGGCCCACGAGCGAGATCACCGTTGCATCCTCAAAGGAGCCCGTGAGTTCATTCACCAGATAGATCACGCCCACCGGCTTGCGGGTGGTCATGATCGGCAACGCGAGCAGGCTGCGGATGCGGGTGCGCGCAAACCGGAAGTGCTTGTGGTTGCGGATGTTGCGGATGTGCACGTATTTTCCCGAATCCAAGACGGCCCGGGTGATGTTGTCACGGCGCCGCAATTCCTCGATCTCCAACTTCTCTACGTTTTTGGAATAGGTCACCACGAGGTCTGTGTTCCTGTCTCCGTCCCCGTAGAGCTCGATCCAGCCGCCGGTGGCATTGCTCGTGAGCAGGCTGGCGTCGAGCAGGGTGCGCAAGATTTCCTCTGAGTCGAGGTTGGATTGGATGCTTTGGTTGATGCGCTTGATGGTCTCCAACTCAGAGCTGCGCTGCTCAAACAAGCTGCCGGTGGGCAGGTTGAAAATGAGCACGAGTGCTGAAAAGAGGGTGTAGATGACAGGAAACAGGAAAAAGAGCGCCAAGACCATGTAGCGCTTGGTGAGCAGGCCGAGGAAATCCTCGCCATGGGGCAGGGCCTCGTAGGGGAAATTCTGGAAAAAGGCCACGTAGAGCAGCACGATGATGCCGATGAGAAACAGGCTCCTGAGTTTCTGGTTGAAGTTCAGGTAGGCGCTCCAGTTCACATTGGCACTCAGCAGCAAGGAAACAGCCAGGAAAATCGGGACCAGGATGCGGGTGAATGTGACCTCCCAGACGGTAAGTTCATCGACGATCGGCGCACTTCCGACTTGGTGTAGCGTGGGTTCGACACCCATGAACAGGCGCACGATGCCCAAGAGGAACACGGCCTGCATGATGTGCCAGGAGATGACCTTGCGCTTGTTTTTTTGGTAGAGAATGAGCTTGCGGTAGATGAAGATGGTGCTGAGGCAGAAGATCAGCAAGGCATAGAGCTTCACCGAGACGCTCAAAGCCTTGACCTGGGCATACAAGGCGTCGGTGGCCATGTAATCCTCGATGATCTGGAACAAAAACAGCACGCTGATGCCCGAGATGCCGATCACGACGAGCTTCCATAGGAGGTCGATCACATCCCACTTCTCGATGCGCTTGACCACCTGGTCGATGAGGATATAGTTGCTGATGAAGAATGCGGCATAGAAGCCTTCGCGTACCGGCTCGCTCAAAAACGTCGGGAAAATGCCGTAGCTGACCTTCAAATAGCTGACCCAATAGTAGAAATTGATGATCAGGATGGGAATCCAAGTCGAGATTCCCAGCAGGAACAGGAGGCTATATTTACTGACGATGCGCAACTTGTCGCAAATTACTCTCTTTCGGAATCAGAATCCCCAGAATTTGCAGAATTTCCAGAATGCACAAAAGGGCTATTCTGGAAATTCTGTGCATTCTGTAAATTCTGGTTTTAGGACCGCGAGTAGTTCGGCGCTTCCTTCGTGATCTGCACGTCGTGGGGATGGCTTTCCCTGAGTCCGGCGCTGGTGATTCTCACGAATTGGGCTTCTTGCAGGGCTGCGATATCGGCTGCGCCCACATAGCCCATGGCTGCCTTCAGGCCGCCCACGAGCTGGTAGACCACCTCTGAGAGGTTGCCCTTGAAGGGCACGCGGCCCACAATGCCCTCGGGTACGAGTTTTTGGATGTCGTCTTCGACGTCCTGGAAATAGCGGTCCTTGCTGCCCTCCTTCATCGCCTCGATCGAACCCATGCCACGGTAGCTCTTGAACTTGCGCCCTTCGTAGAGGATCGTCTCGCCTGGGCTCTCCTCGGTGCCTGCAAACAGGCCCCCGGCCATCACCGTGCTCGCCCCTGCGGCAATCGCCTTGGGGAGGTCGCCCGAGTACTTCACGCCACCATCGGCGATGATCGGGATCCCCGCCTTGAGCGCATACCGTGCGGCCTCCATCACGGCCGACAATTGCGGCACGCCGACGCCAGCCACGATGCGCGTCGTGCAGATAGAGCCGGGGCCCACTCCGACCTTGATGCCGTCTACGCCGGCCTCGCCGAGGGCGCGGGCCGCGCCCTCGGTGGCGATGTTGCCTGCCACGACCTGCAGGTCGGGAAACTCCTTCTTGATGCGCTTCACCATGTCGAGCACGCCCTGGCTGTGCCCGTGGGCGGTGTCGACCGTGATCACGTCCACGCTCGCATGCACGAGCGCGCTGATGCGGTCGAGCGTGTCGTGCCCCACGCCCACCGCAGCCCCGGCGCGCAGGCGACCGAGGTGGTCCTTGCAGGCAAAGGGGTAAGTGCGCTTCTTGAGGATGTCTTTGTAGGTGATGAGCCCCGTGAGGGTGCCGTCTTTGTCCACCACGGGCAGCTTCTCGATCTTGTAGTTCTGGAGAATGTTTTCGGCTTCCTCCAGGGTCGTGCCCTCGGGGGCCGTGATGAGGTTTTGGGAGGTCATCAGGCTACCGATGCTGCGGCCATCGGCGACCTGGAAACGCAGGTCGCGGTTGGTGATGATGCCCACAAGCTTGCCCGCTGCATTCACGATGGGGATGCCACCGATCTTGTTTTGAAACATCATCGACGATGCGCGGGCCAGCGTGTCCTCTGGGCTGAGCGTGATCGGGTCCACGATCATGCCACTCTCGTAGCGTTTCACGCGGCGCACCTGCTCAGCCTGTGCATCGATCTTCATGTTTTTGTGGATGAATCCCAGCCCGCCTTCGACCGCGATGGCGATCGCCATCTGGTACTCGGTCACGGTGTCCATCGCCGCCGTGACCAGCGGGATGTTCAACTTGATTTCACGGGTGAGCAAGGCCTTGGTATTCACCTCGCGAGGCAGTACCAATGAATGGGCAGGGATGAGCAGAACGTCGTCGTAAGTGAGACCTTCGAAGAGAATTTTTTGATCAGAAGGCATAGCGCAAATATTCTTGATATTTGCGGGTCAAAGCTAGGAAACATTTACCTAACCCGTCGCGAAAAGATTTCCGCATCCGATCTTTTTTCCTGTTGACAACAGCCCGATCAGGCTTTGGGCTTCTTTTCAAAGGGAAATTCAGCCACCAGGTATTCTTCTTTTTTCACGACGATGGTAAATCCGATCTTGCCCTCGACCTCGTAGACCTTGGGGGAGAGCGCGGGGTCGATCATCACGTTGTCCTTGATGATGTCCACGCCCAGGTCTTCCTCGGCGGCGTAGAGTTGCATCAAGAAGTCCTCGCGGCGCAGGCTATCGTTGGAGACATGGACGAGGGCCTCGGGCGACATGAGCAGGCCCAGGTCTGTCAAGATCATCAGGGCATTGTCGTCGTTGTAGACCGCTGAGCGGCGGCGCTTGCGGATGCGGGAGGCACCGATCCAGCTGCCGACGATGCGTTTGAGACGGGAGAATTCAGACATACGCTTATTTTTCTATGACAGCAAAGCTATCGTTTTTCAGCACAAGCTGGAAGCCGGGTTTTGCTGCATTCAACTTGAGCGGCCAATTGATCGAAATCCACTTTTTCCCGACTTGAAAGGAGCCATTGAGTTCGTAGCTGCCAGGTAGCAGGCTCACGGTGCGCATGTGGGCCAGCGGCTCGGCATTTTGTGCCTGCCAGTTCAGCACCACCACATTGTCCAGGCTCACCCAGCAGCTTTGCACCGACGAGTCGCCGACCTCCACCTGCACGTCGATCCCCACCGAGACCGCCTGGCTTTGGATGCATTCCTCGACAAATCCCACGATGGCATTGGCCGTGCCCCGAAACCGTTCCTCATCCCGCTCCACCACAAAACTGCCACCCGCGTCCACGATCTCGCGACTCTCCTTGCCATAGCTGAAGCGCAGGGTGATGCCGCCACGGTCATTGACCTCGCCTTGGTCCTCGGTCTTGATCGAGGTCACGTCGTCCCTGACCAATTGTGCGTAGAGGGCATCGAGCTTCTTGGGATCCGCCTTGCAAATCCAGCGGTTTTGATGGCCGTGGAATCGGCTGTCGCGCACGCAGCTGTCTTGGCAGATGAAATAGTCATCGCTTTCATTCTCCATGCCGCCGCCATTGTGGTACGTGATGACCAGGTCTGTGGGCCGCTGCTTGGGCAACCCGCCGCCGCCCATCGTCGCGCAACCTGCGAGCAACAGCGACATGATGCCTAGCCAGAAAACAAGATGCTTCATGTCCTCAATTTAGGGGTGAATGCTGGGAAATCAATGCGCCTCCTTGAAGCCGGTTTTGCTCAGGATGAGCATGAAGTGGCTGCCGCCTTCCAGCACGTCGACATCGCGTGCCCAGGTCCAGTCCTTGCCATCGACCTTGGCGGTGGCCGAGAGTCTGTAGGTGCCCTTGAGCGGCCTTGCCTCGCCCTGCAAGGTGTCGCCGGGCTGGTAGGAATCGTTGTAGGCGATGAGGTTCATCTCCTCCAGGTCCACGCTCAGCGCCTCGGGCTTGGGGGACTTGGGATCGAGCACGAGCTCCATCGCGACCGGGAACATCATGGTCTGCAAGCCCGCACCCACAAATGCGCGGATGTCGGCAAGTGCGTCCATGAAGCGGTGGTAATCGGCCTCCTTTTGGATATAGGTGTCGCCTTGGTCGGTCACCGAGAAGAGGCTGCCGTTGTAGAACATGTCCAGTTTGTAGCCAAACCGGTTTTTGTCCTTGCCCGCCTCGACCACCGACTTGAGGTCGATGACCTTGGCCTTCACGAGGCTTGCATAGAGCGCATCGAGTTCCTTGGGGTCGGTCCTGAAGATCCATTGCCCGTCGCTGTTTTTCATGCTCGACTCGTTGGGGCCGACGATGTAGTCGCTCGTGGGGTCCTCGGGTCCACCCGATTCATGGAAGCGCACTTCAAAATCTGCGGGGCGCTGTGCAGGCATCTCAGGTGCCTGCGGGGTCGTGGGCGTGCAGGCGGCCGCGGCGAGGAGGAGCGTGAGGGCGAGGATGGCGTAGGATTTCATGCGGGTGAATTTACGAGGATTTTTTGGTTGGGGGGATTACCAACCCGGGGGCGGGAGTTCAATTTTGGTGTTCTAGGCGATTGGAGTGGGTCGGCTTACCGCATCCACGCATTTAAAAATGAATCCCTACATTTCCTCCAGAAATTGGTTCAAGCTTTGCCCATGCTTATCACCGTGCTGGATGGCTCGCACTTCAAGCAATGCTTCCTTGAGGCGCGCCTTGAAGGCTGCGAGCTGTATTTTTTTGGAGGAATTGCTTGATCCCGTGCCTTTATCGATTGGATTGTACCTCATTTTTATTCCCGCCCGCCCCGTTCGGCTCCGCTCAGGGCAAGCTCCGGCGGGCTGTCGATCAGCGTGCCCCGACGCGTCCGGGCCGTTCGCCTTCCATTCCCCTCACTTCAGC
>JANMIM010000711.1:0-3679 GCA_031375795.1 Bacteroidota bacterium | reverse complement strand
TTTGCAGGCTTGGGTGCGCCCTACTGGGACATGTATGCGCGCGGCATCATCGTAGGCATCACGCGGGGTACGGGCAAGCCCGAGCTCGTGCGCTCAGCGCTCGAAGCCATGGCTTACCAGACACGCGACGTCCTCGGCGCGATGGAAGGCGACAGCGGCCTGCGCCTCAAGAGCCTGCGCGTCGATGGCGGCGCGACCGCCAACAATTTCCTGATGCAATTCCAGGCCGACATCATGGACGTGCCGGTGCAGCGACCGCAGATCCAAGAGACCACCGCCCTCGGGGCAGCCTACCTTGCAGGTCTCGGCATCGGCCTGTGGACACAGGCGCAGATCGCCAGCAATTGGCACCAAGACCGTCGTTTTGACCCTGACATGGCCGCCGACCGCAGGGCAGAGTTGTATGGCGGATGGCTCAAGGCCGTGGCACGTAGCAAGGCATGGGTGGAAGCATGAGTCTAGACAGCAGGCAACGCAGCGTAACCAAAACCCATCTCCAGTCCGGGGAATGGGACTTGCTGGTCATCGGTGGAGGGATCACCGGGGCAGGGATCGCGCTGGACGCGGCCTGTCGCGGCCTGCGCGTGGCCTTGGTGGAGATGCAGGATTTTGCGGCGGGCACGAGCAGCCGCAGCACCAAGCTCATCCACGGCGGCTTGCGTTACCTGAAACAACTGGATTTGAAGATCGTGCGCGAGGTCGGGCACGAGCGGGCGATCCTGCATCAAAATGCAGGGCATATTGTCGTCCCTGAGAAAATGCTCTTGCCGATCGTGCGCGGCGGCACCTTTGGTCGCCTGGGCGTGCGCCTCGGGCTGTGGTTGTATGACCGCCTGGCGGGTGTGAAACCTGAGGAGCGCCGCGTGATGCTCTCGGTGGAGCAGACGCGGTCTGCGGAACCCTTGCTGGGTACCCAAGGCCTCCAAGGTGCGGGACTCTACAGCGAGTACCGCACAGACGACGCCAGGCTGGTGATCGAGGTACTCAAGACCGCCTGCGACAAGGGCGCCAAGATGCTCAACTATGCACGCGTCGACAACCTCATCTATTACAACAACCGCATTGCCGGGGCCGTGGTCGAGGACATGGTGACCAAGGAGAAGTTTGAGATCAAGGCCACCTATGTCGTGAATGCAGCCGGGCCCTGGGTGGATTCCATCAGGGAGAAGGACAAGTCCTTGAAAAACAAGAGGCTGCATCATACAAAGGGCGTGCATTTGGTGGTGGCGAGGCAGCAACTGCCCTTGCAGCAAAGCGCCTATTTCGACGTCGGGGACGGCCGCATGATCTTCGCGATCCCACGCGGGCAGTGGACCTATTTTGGCACGACCGACACCAATTACAATGGGAAATTGGACCATCCCGAGGTGACGGCCGAGGATGCCGACTACCTGATCGCGGCAGTCAACCGCATGTTTCCCACGGCCAAGCTGGAGCGCAGCATGATCGAGTCTTCCTGGGCAGGCATCAGGCCGCTGATCCATGAAGATGGCAAGGGTCCCTCACAAATGAGTCGCAAGGACGAATTGTTCTTTTCCGATTCCGGCATGATCACGATTGCCGGGGGCAAGCTCACGGGGTTCAGGAAAATGGCCTCCAAAGTCGTCGACGTGGTGTGCAAGCGCATCGAGAAAAGCACGGGCAAGCATCCCGGGCCCTGCACCACCCAATCGGTGAGGCTCGCGGGCTTTGAATTCCAAGCCACCCAGGCCAGAGATGCCTTCGAGCGAGGGTTGGTGGCCAAGTATGCCGTGCCTGCCGAGGAAGTCGAGTGGCTGTATGGCCTGTTTGGCAGCAACAGCGAGGCGATCCTGCAATTGGCGGGGGGGAGCGACAGGTTGCCTGACTTGAGGGGGGCCTTGCGCTATTGCATTCGCCACGAAGGCGCGGTGCATCTGGGGGATTTTTTTGTACGCAGGTCGGCCATGTTGTACTTTGGTCGGCCCTGGATTGCCGCAAGCTTGCCTACGGCGAGGGCGGTGTTTGAGGAGGAATTTGGGAAAGGTTATGATCCCGATCCTGGTCTGGTTTTTGCAAAGGAATATGAAATGGCCGTCCAGTTTTTGTGAGGCGAATCCACCGATTGGTCCGCAATGCATGAGGAACTGCTAGCAGGAATCGTTTTTTTGACGGATATTGTCCCTTAAAATGAATGCCGATGAGATCGATACAAGAATGGCTCGACGAATACGCTGAAAGTCACCGCAATCATACCAACAAGCTGATCCATTGGATTTGCGTGCCCTCGATCATGCTGAGCCTGATCGGTTTGCTCTGGTCCATACCCGTGCCCGGAGCGGTGTCGTCGATCAGCCCGTTCCTCAATTGGGCGACGGTGTTTGTGGTGTTTGCCCTGGGCTACTACATCATGCTCTCGCCCAAGCTGGCAGCGGGCATGGTGCCGGTCGTCGCTGCGATGATGGCGATCAACTATGCCTTGTGGGGCGTGTTTCAGGAAAAGATCTGGTTGGTCTCGGTCGCTATTTTCTTTGTGGCCTGGGTCGGGCAGTTCATCGGTCACAAGATCGAAGGCAAGAAACCCTCCTTTTTCAAAGACCTACAATTCCTGCTCATCGGGCCGCTGTGGCTGCTGAGCTTCATTTATAAAAGTGCTGGCGTGTCCTATTGAGCCGATGAAAAATTTCCCAAAAAATAACCTGATGCAATTGTTGAAGAAAGCAACCCTGCTAGGCCTGTTGGCCATGGCATGTTTCCCTGTCGTGCAGGCCCAAAGTCCGGCACGCGTCATCGTGGACCGCATGTCGATCGCCATGGACCACGTGGTGACCTTGTCGGGCCGCATCAAGCGCCTCGAGCGCGTCGAGGGGGTGATGGAAGGCGGCGACCTCAAATTCAAGCTCAACTCCAAGCCCCGCAAGATCTATGTGTACAACCTCGCACCCGACGAGGGCGCCGAATTGTTGTATTCAGAGGGTTGGAACAACAACAAGGTCTTTGTACACCCCAACAAATTCCCTTGGGTGAACATCAGCCTCGGCATGAACAGCTCTGAGCTGCTCACCAATGGCCACCACAACATCTCCACGATCGGCTTTGATTACACCAATGCCATCGTGAAGCACTTGGTCAAGAAATACAACGACACCTTTGACCAGTATGTAAGCTATACCGGCAAGGAAAAATGGTATGGCAAGATGCTCGACGTCATCAAGATCACATACAAGGACTACAAGTTTGAGAACTACACTGTCCAAGCAGGGGAGGACCTCTTCAAGATCGACGCCAAGCTCAAAGTGCCCGCCTACAAGATCATGGAGCTCAATGCTGGCATCGACGACTTCTTTGATGTGAAGGCTGGGCAGGTGATCAAGGTGCCCAATGAGTATGCCAAGGAAATGATCATCATGGTGGACCCCGATTTTAACCTACCCGTGGTGCAGATCATCATGGACGACAAGGGGCTCTATGAAAAATATGAGTATTCCGAACTCAAGGTCAATCCACGCTTCCCGACGACGGAGTTCACCGAGGATTGTGAATCCTACGGATTCTAGTCTTGCCGACCTGATCACGCTGTTGATGCAGGATTGTTGGGAGGACGATGGCAGTCGGTGGTTCGATCGCCATGGGGAGACGCGTTCACATGGGAATATTCTAAAATCGCGCTTTGGCCTGAAAGCCAATGCGATGGGGATTCGCCACCGTCCCATCCATTGGG
>JANMIM010000709.1:0-5073 GCA_031375795.1 Bacteroidota bacterium | reverse complement strand
AAAACGAGCGCCACGTGATTTCCCGTGGCAAGGACCTGCACAAGGACCAAAGCTATGTCCTTTGGGGCCTCAAGCAGGAGTCGCTGGCCCGCACGATCTTCCCGATGGGCAAGTACCACAAGGCCGAGATCAAGGACATGGCACGCGCCATGGGTTTCCACCACCTGGTCACCAAGAGCGAGAGCTACGAGATCTGCTTCATCCCCGACAACGATTACCATGGCTTCCTCAACCGCCATGTCGATGGCTTGGAGGAGCGCGTCGCGGGCGGCAACTTCATGCTCAAGGACGGGACCATCGTCGGCAAGCACAAGGGTTATCCCTACTACACGATCGGTCAGCGCAAGGGCATCATCGCCATGGGCGAGCCCTATTACGTGACCTACATCGACCCCGAGACCAACACGGTCATGATCGGCAAGGACGATGAATTGTTTGAGAAGCGCATGCGGGTGAGGGGGGTGAATTTGGTGAAATATGCCGAGCTGCCCGAGGAGATCGCCGCCGTGACCAAGATCAGGTACAAGGATGTCGGCTCGCCGAGCATCCTGCACCCGCAAGGGAATGGATTGGTCGATGTCACATTCTCCGAGCCGGTGAGGGCCATCACGAGCGGCCAAAGCGCCGTCTTCTACGAAGGCGACGATGTGCTCGGTGGCGGCTGGATCAAGTCGGTCGGCGTCGGGATGGACGAAGAAAAAGCGATGGAAACGAGCGGCAAGGCAGACAGGTGATGTTGTCTTCGGGTTTGAAATGTCCTTGCGGAATTGCTGGTTTTTAGACATATTTGGGATATGAAGCTCAGTGCGCGCCTTTTTGGGGATACTGATGTCACGAAATTGGATTTCGAGCTACACGCGCGAGCGATCATTGTTGAAGTTCTTGAGCGTGGCGTACAGGAAGATTGGAATGAGGTGCTTCAATATTATGGGAAGGATCGAATCGCCAAAGAGGTTGTGGAAGTGCGGTGGCTTGAGCCACTTTCACGTGCATTTTTGTGTGCTTTCTTGGAAATTCGAGAGGAAAGCTTTCGCTCCTGCCATTTTCAATTAGCGCATCCTGAAATTTATTTTTGGATTGGGCCACCACAACCGACCGTCAATGACATTTCCATCATTGATCATTGGCCAGACTATCATCCAATTACGAAAGCACTTGATCGGCTCACCTCACCCAGCTACCCATGGTAGGAAACCCATCCCTCCCCGCCGCTTTCGCTACTTTTGGATCCTCGCACAAACCCATCCACACCAGCAAGGGTAGGCCGATGTAGGTGCCGGATTCAAAACATTCCCGCAGGTGGTCGGCACTGCCTTTGTAGCCCGCATCATGGATCACAAATTCCAAAGGGACGCCTATGTGCAAGCTCGCTGCATAGGTCCACAATATGACAGCGATTTCGTCGCCCTCGTGCTCTGGCAAGGCCTGCTTCATGTCCCCAGAAAACAATTGACGCTTGTCTGCGGGCAACAGCGCAATATGCCCTGCCTCGTGCAAGATGTCGCCCGGGTATTTGAGCTTGTCCTTGTCGATCACGATGCATCCTGCCTCCACTTCCAAGCCCGGCAGGAAAGTTGTCTCAGGCACTTCGCCATAACGCCACAATATGCCGATTTCATCTAAAAATCCTAGGATTTTGTGCATGTTTTCCTCCGCAATATAGGCGGCTGACTCGGCCTCGAGTTGCGCGATCAGACCGATCGGTGTCGGGCCCGGCATATTGCGCAACTGGGCGATGGTCTGCAAGCGCGTCGCTTGCGGCATGGGCTTGGCCTCCAAGTTTTGCTTGTCAAAACCCGCTCCCAAAAACCAATCATCGGCCCAGGTGTTGCGGATGCAGTCGATCACCAAGTGTATGCGCTCGGATAGGTCACTATTGCGCACGCTATGGGGCTCGGAAAAATCCGCAAACCAGCATTCGCCGGCTTGCATGGGCAGGCGGTGGCCTGCCACGACAAATTGTACATCGGGATGGGTCACGAGCGGTATGTGCAACCTGAATACGCCGTCGGCATAGCCGAGGCCTGCGTCACGATGGGTCTTGATTGCGCCGCCCGGAGCCTGCCGCAGCAGGCGCACACTCTCCTTCTCGCACCGCAGGCAAGCCAGCAATGCCGTGAAATGAGGGCATTCTGCGAGCAACAGCGTGTCCTGAAATCGATGGTTGGGGGTGGCAAGGATGGTGGTCGCAAGCCCGTCTTGCGACCGGAGCGCGATGGAGTCCCAGCCGCCCTCATAGTCGCGGCTGTTGAAATGCGGCGACCACTTGGAGGCGAGACAATGCTGCAAGTCTTGCAGCAAGCCGGGGAGGTCCACCGCAAGCGGCAACTTCAGAAATGCCGTGGGAGTAAAGTAGACACTATTCACCTGCAATCATCATTCAACTGAAAATTACCCAAATTTCCCAAAACCACGATGCCCGCACAATTCCGAAAATGGAAACGTGCAGGCACCGTCGTTTGCATCACTTACCAGCTGATGATCACGCGGCCGCTGCCTGTGCGCACACCTGCGGTCGAAACCGGGCTGATGCCTGAATTGTAGGATCCGCCACCGCCGCCGACACCGCCATTGATATTGCCGCCGCCGCCGCCACCTGAATATCCGCCGCCACCGCCACCGACCACGTAGCCAGAGCCATTGCCGCCGCCACCAAATCCGCCGATGCCAAACCCGACATTGGCTCCGGCACCACCATTTACAAATGCCTTGCCACCCGAGTTGGGTGTCCAGCCGTCGGCACCGTTGGTGAGCAACCCGCCGCCGGCTCCCGATTGAAAGCCAGATGGACCGACCGCCCCGCCGTTGCCCGCCGTGCCGCCGAGACCGCCGCCAGACGCGCCTGTGCCGCCCGTCTGTCCTGCTTGCCCATGCTTGTCGGGCGAATCGGTAGCACCCGATGATCCGCCGCCGCCGCCAGCGATGATCAGGGGCGTGTTGTTGGTCAAGGTCACAAAGGTGCCGCCACCACCGCCATTGCCACTGATCGATGGCTTCTCACCGACCAGGATCTTGAGGCGCGTACCGGCAGTCAACACGAATTTCCCTTTTTGGTAGGCTCCCAATCCGCTTTGTGTCGCAGAACTTGTGTTGTATCCGCCCTCCGCACCCCAAATCTCGATCGTGAGCGTGTCGGCGCAGGGAGGCACGACAAATGAGGTGTCGATCGTGCCGCTAAACAGGAATGAGTCGATGCCTGTGCTCGCGCCGATGACTGCGATCATCACGGTGTCGCTGGCAGCGCAACCGTTGCTGTCGGTCGCCGTCAAGATGTAGCTCGTGTTCCCAGCGGGCGAGGCGGTGGGCGTGAGGGAGTTGGGATTGGAGAGCGTACTGGCGGGTGTCCATTGCAAACCAATGGGCCCCACGCCTGTGGCCGAGCCAGAGAGACCGATGGTGCCGCCGCAAGCGACCGAGTCGTCGGCGCCTGCATCCACCGTCGGGCGACCCCACACGTTCACGATCACGGTATCCATGTCGATGCAACCATTGGCGTCGGTGACCACGAGCATGTAGTTGGCCGTGACGGAGGCTGTGACGGTCGGGTTCCCGATGGTGCTGCTCGATAGTCCGATCATCGGTGTCCAGGCATAGACGTAGGGGGCAGTGCCGCCCGAGCCTGGTGTGCTGCCGCCCAAGGTGCCCGTGGAGCCTTCGCAGAGCGAGAGGTCTGCGCCAGCATCGGCGACCGGGCGTGGGTGGACGATGAGCTCCAGCGAATCGGAGTAGAATGTGTTGCAAGTGCCGCTGCTCACGGCGGCACGGTACCAACCTGAGGCAGTGGGGTAGATGACGGCGCTGTCGCCGACCACGTTGGGGACGGCCGCGTAGCCTCCGCCTTGTGTGGCCGAATATTCCCACTGGATGGTACCCGAGTAGCCGCTGAGTGTGAGCACCAGAGGATCGCCCTCGCAGATCACCGTCTGTCCCTGCAACTGCGCGAGCAAGCCCGTGAGGCAAAATAGGGCAATCGCCAACTGCATTGCCCGAAGTGTAGATGTCAAGTGTTTCATGATTTCGGTTCTGATGGTAGGTGGATCAATGAGCGCTCGTGAAACGCAAGACTTGTTGTTGATCGTCGGCGCGCAGGCGCAGCAGGTACACGCCCGCTGGCAGGTCCATGCCCAACTTGAGGCGGTGCTGGCCAGCATTTTGCGGTTCATCGCAGACGGTCTTGAGCGATTGGCCCAGCAAATTCAGGACTTCGATTTTCACGTCTGCGGCTTGGTCGAGGTCATAGACGACCTGTGTCTCCGCGTTGGAGGGGTTGGGAAACAGGGCAATGCCATGCAACAATTCGGGGCTGGCGATGCCGACCAAAAGGATGGAATCACAATCGGTGGCGGTGCAGCCAAATTGGTCGCCGACGGTGAGACAGATGATTTGCAGGCCTTGCGTGGCAAAGGTGTGGGTCGGGTTTTGCAGATTGGAGGTGCCGCCGTCGCCAAAGTTCCAGGACCAAGTCGTGATGCCGCCCGTATTTTGCCCGGCAAAGCTCGTGACGAGGCCATTGCTCGACGACGAAAATGCCGCCACCGGGGGTGCAGGTTGCGTGATGGTGAAATTCATGTAGGCCTGTGCCTGTGCTTGCAGTCCCAGCACGAGGCCAAGCAAACAGAGCCAAAGTAAATTTTTCTTCATGAGTGACGTTGATTTCTGTTGAAAGCTCAAGGTAGGAATAAGTGGTCGTTCGAGCAAAAGGTCTGCGGACAAAAAGCAGGGCAATCGCATGAAATTTGCGAATCGTGCGTGCGGCTTTCCGATGCGGAGTCGAAAGGGGCCGAAGAACCGGTGCCACGCTTGTCGTACACCCGCCAGTGTCGCGTCAGGCATGAAATCGGGGTTTCAAAAAGCGATGGCCCCGCAGGCTATTCAGTCGGTAGAGGCACTGAAATGGTGGCAAACGCAGCTTTTTGCCTTGCCGCGACACAAGTTTGCGGCAGCGATGTGGGGCAAGGACAAATTGTTCGGAATTATTTGCGACGTGGGGAACGATTTCTGCACTTTTTTGAAAGCGGATTTTTTGTAATTTTAGGGGTGATGATGAAACAGCTGAAATTTGCTGCGTTTTTG
>JANMIM010000583.1:0-1451 GCA_031375795.1 Bacteroidota bacterium | reverse complement strand
ATTGGAAACCAGATTGTTGCCAGATCCAAAATCTGCATTCCCCTCAAATCGCCCAGTCACATAGGTGTTGCCGTTGTTGTCGGTGGCCACGCCATTGTTGTAAACCGACGAGGGAATGATGGGTGAAGTACAAGGGGTGGCCCAATCCCAGGATTGCGCCATGAGCATGCCGGGGATTGCCCCTATCAAGAGCAATCCTAGTCGCAGGGCAATATTTGCGATCCTGTTTTTCATCGCAGACAATTCTCGGGGTGACGATGGAAACGGAATGCAATTTAGGCAAATAGCCCTAAAAAGTCGAACAGCACCTACGCGCCGATCAACCTGCAACCGTTCAATTCGTCAGCCTCATTACCGTGCTCCAATGCTTGGCATCGGCACGCTCGCACAAAATTTAAGTTTACACCAACCAACAACAAACCAAGGGCTCGCAGCCAAAAAGGCACCTGCGAGAATTTTCTCAGGCTGAATTAAGGGATTTTTTTTCGAATTGCCAAATTTTGGTATCGAAAGCACTTTGGGTTGTTGGTGCCTCTCGAAACTGGGCATGGATCCACCCTCAAAATGAAAAAGGCTGGACGATGCCAGCCTTTTCCGAATTCGTGCGCTCCTCGATCTCAGTAGCGGTAGGTGTCAGACTTGTAGGGACCCTCGACCGGCACGTTGATGTAGGCGGCTTGCTCGGTGGAAAGGACCTCCAGCTCCACGCCGACTTTGGCGAGGTGCATGCGGGCGACTTTCTCGTCGAGGTGCTTGGGCAGCACATAAACCTTGTTCTCGTACTTGTCGCTGTTGAGCCAGAGCTCGATCTGCGCCAATGTTTGGTTGCTGAACGAGTTGCTCATCACAAAGCTCGGGTGGCCGGTGGCGCAGCCCAAGTTGACCAAGCGACCCTCGGCCAGGATGATGATGTCCTTGCCTTCGAGGGTAAAGAGATCGACCTGTGGCTTCACGGTATTTTTGGTGTGACCGTAATTCTCGTTCAACCAGGCCATGTTGATCTCGTTGTCGAAGTGGCCGATGTTGCAGACGATGGCCTTGTCCTTCATCATCTTGAAGTGGCGGGCGTCTACGACGTTGAGGTTGCCGGTTGCGGTGACGATGATGTCGCCTTCGAGGACAGCCTTGTCCATCGGCTTGACTTCAAAGCCTTCCATGGCAGCTTGGAGTGCACAGATCGGGTCGATCTCGGTGACGATCACGCGGGCGCCAGCGCCACGCAGTGAGTCGGCCGAACCTTTGCCCACGTCGCCAAAGCCAGCGACGACAGCTACTTTGCCAGCCATCATCACGTCGGTGGCGCGGCGGATGGCGTCGACGAGGGACTCGCGGCAGCCATACTTGTTGTCAAACTTGGACTTGGTGACCGAGTCATTCACGTTGATGGCAGGCATCGGGAGGGTGCCTTTGAGCACGCGCTCGTGGAGGCGATGCACGCCCGTGGTGGTTTC
>JANMIM010000575.1:0-2661 GCA_031375795.1 Bacteroidota bacterium | reverse complement strand
CTAGCCCAAACGGGACTGGCACAAAAGGTCATTCCCCTGGGTGAAAAGACCTCTACCGCCACCATCTTCCTCGGGCAGAACGAGGGTGAATACTCCCAGTTCCTGACGCTCGTGGGGCACGATGTCCACAAAGGCGACATGATCGATGCCGTGGACCAAGCCGGGCATCGCATGAGCTTCCAAGTCACCAACATTACCCTCGACAATAGGGCGGTGGACGTTCTCAAAACCGGTGAAGAAGGCATGATAGACCTGAAAGTCACGGGTGGCAGCATGCGGCCATTTGGGGGCGACTTCTACCTCGTGGACCCAGGCGCACCCTTTCCCGCAGCTGTGGCTGTCACAGCCGCAGAGGAACCCGAAACCCAGTTTATCACCGCCCAACTTGGGGGGCAGCCTTGGAAAGCCAGCCTCGTCGCCGAAGGCGCTCTCTTTTACCCAAATGGGCACAAAGTCGCCGATCCAGGCGGCAAACCTTTCCTGCAACTGGCATTCAAATCCACCAAAGCCCCCGACGATCGGCAACTCACGATCCAAGTGCGAGACTTTGCCGCCAAGGTGGGCACCGTCGATCAAGATCGATGCGAAGTGCTGCTCTCTGGCTCGGTCGACGGTGTCGCTGCACACGCGTTGCTACAAGGCTACAAGTACAACGGGACCTACAAAGAGTATGTCTTCACCCTCAAAATCACGCGCTGGGAACGCATATCCAGCGACAAAGCCTTGCTCTCGGCGACCTTCAGCGGCAAACTCAAGGGTTCACTCGACTCCCCCGACATCGTCGTGAACAACGGTGCGATCGAGGATCTGGAGGTGCGGGTGCTTGGGGAAAAGTAACTTTTGAGGGCTCCGGGAAGGCAGCAGTGAGCAGGTAGCAGTTGAAAGGTACTCAACTGCTATCTGCTAGTCCAACATTTTAGAGTTTTCATACCATTGTGCCGAAGCGCCTAGGCGTATCGCACCTCACCGGCCTACACACCGGCATCAATGGTACAATTGCTTAGGAATTGTTGCACTAGAATGTTGTTTGCCAAGACCTTCGCCCAGCAAAACGCCAATGCACGAAAGTACGGGACTGCGCTGAACAAGCTGAAGGTGCATAAATCGGCTGCCGAGGTTGCCCTACCCGCTCCAAGAATGCCACGATCAGTAGTAAGTAATGATCTTTTGGCAATTGAACAGCTCGTCGAACTTGCCATCCTCCCGTGGCGACGATTCATCCAAATACCCCACAAGTTCTAGCGAATCACCTTTGCGAATTTGATCGTACGTTAAGAAATGGGCAAATACCCCAGCTTGGGGGCTGGCGAGGTAAACTTTGAGGCCTTTGCCTTCGGTCTCCGGAGTTTGAGTGACCGTCCCGCGAACATGCACGCAGGTTTGAAAATAGGAGCTGCGACGGGTCTCCGCGATTTCAGCCAAATCTACCAGGGGCCCAAGTGGCTTCCAACCGCAATTGGGGGCGTAGGTTTTTGATGCACAAGCGCCTAGCAATACTGCCAAACCATACCAACAACAAACCCATGCTATGTTTTTCATTGTAATCATGAACCTTAAGTGTCAATCCAAAGCCGCCGTTCAATCCAGCTAATTTCGCTCACTTTTTAGAATATCCATCCGATCCCCTTAAATTTGATCAATGCGCCACCACCTTTCCCAAAACTGAATGACCGCATGTTGAAGATCAAAGCACGCATTGGTAAGTTGCGGTCACATGCGATCCACAAATGGGAGGTGGCGCGCAACCGGCTCAATCTGATTCGTCCACGATTTTTGGGGCGGGCAGGCTTGGCGGACATCATCATGTTCTTTTTCAAAGGCATGACGCATCCCCGCTTCACGCTCAATGCGATGGCGATGGCTTACCGGTTCTTTTTTGGGGTCTTCCCCGGCCTGATCCTCATTTTCACCGTGGTCCCCGCCATTCCCGTGCCCAATCTACAAGAGCAAGTGAGCGGGCTGCTGCAAGCCGTGATCCCTGGCGACAGCATGGGATTCATCGACAACATCCTGAGCGAATTTTTTTCCAAGCCATCTGCGGGGCTGATCTCGATCAACATCGTGCTGTTGCTGTTCAGTACCATGAGCGGGATCAAGGTCATGATGAGCGCATTCAGCAAGGACAGCCATCACTTCAGGCGGCGCAATGTCTTTGTGTTCAATTTTGTAGCGCTCATTTTGCTGCTGGGCATGTTGGTGATCTTCATGGGCACGATCGCGCTCATGGTCGTGCAGGAGATTTCCATCCATTACTTGGAGAAACAACATTTCATCTCGGGAGACGGTTGGGAAGGGCCGCTGATCAGGGTCGGATTCTGGCTGCTGATTTATTTGGCCTTGCTCATGGCGGTGGCTTTGCTGTATTGGCTGGGGCCGAATACCCGGAAGCGCGGCAAATTTTTCTCGCCGGGCGCGATCGCCGGCAGCGTGATGATCTTGCTCGCTGTCACGGGTTTCCGATTTTTCTTTGCGCAGTTTACCAATTACAACAAGGTCTATGGTAGCTTGAGCGCCATCATGGTGCTCATGGTCTGGTTTTATTGGATCTCGATCGTGTTGCTGATCGGGTTTGAACTGAACGCAGCGATCTTGGCGGCGGGCAGCAACATGGTCGGCGAACCCACCAAGGAGGACGGCGAAATGGACCGCCGACGCATCGGC
>JANMIM010000557.1:0-2251 GCA_031375795.1 Bacteroidota bacterium | reverse complement strand
TGAACGGGCGGATGTGCTTCACGAAAACCGACAAGGACTCAGATCTACCTGCAGGAACCTTGATCGCGTTGAAGGTGGTGTCGGGCTGCCCCTTGATGGCTGCGTGGCAAAACATCAACCGTGCACCCGAAAAATACTCGGGGCTGTTTTCTTCCTCGCGTACGATGATATCGACCTCCGCACGGCAGATTTCGGTTTTCTCGGCATTCAAAACCAGCACGCGGTACCGGCCGGTCTGCTGGAAACGGTAGGACAGGACAGCCCAGGTCTTGTTGTGGTCCACGGCCATGGTCTTGGTGTCAAATTCCGCAAACTTGCCCTCGACCTGGTAATCGATGAAAAAATAGAGCTTCTCGGTGCGGATCGGATCTCGGTTGGAAAACAGCAAATCGACATTCTGCCCAAACCGCTCCAACTCAAAATGCTTGCCTGAGCCAAGTGGAAGGCCGTTTTCAGTATGGTCGAGACAGAAAATGAGATCCTGCGCCATCGCTGGCAAGGAAAACATCCACAGGAAAAGCGGCAACAGCAAAATTTTTCGAGCCATACCTAGGCCTAAAAATAAGCAGAGATCCGCACATGGGAAGCGATAAGCTTGAAGTCTGAATTTTTCCTCGGCCAAGGGCAAACTTGAATCGGTTGTTGGCGAAAATTTGTACTTTGAGCTTGTCTTTAATACCAACCCCATGTCGAGAATCCACGCATCCGTCCTCATTCCCCTGCTCCTACTCGTTTTTGCAGCACCTGCATTTGGCCAGCGCTATGACCTGCAGCAGGTGGTCGCCCACAAATGGAAGGTGATCTGGTACGCAGACGACGGTGTCGAGCACAACATGGAAGCCAAAAAGCAGCAACTCATCATGAAAAGTGACGGCAGCGGGCAGATGTTCATGCTGGGCGAAAAGATCGGCGACGTGGTGTGGTCGGTTACGGGCAAAAACACCATCAACTTTCAAGACGATCCGCTGTCTGCACCCTATTCCGTCAAGGTAAGCAAATACAAAAAGGGCAAAAACATGCTTTTCACGGGCACGATGCCGACAGGCGTGGTGCGCAAGGTCTACTTTGAAATCCTGAGTGGCAAATAGGTTTGCCCCAGACTTCCACCCCAACCCAAAAATGAAACTGGCCTTGATGGAGTATCCACCAAGGCCAGTTTTTTCGTCGGCAAGCCGATGGAGGCCTTACCTCAACAATGTGATGTTTCCGGTGTAGTCGCGGTCGCCGATCCTGAGGGTATAAAAATATACGCCTTCGACGACCTCTCCCTGTGGATTGGTGCCATCCCAGCCCACGATCTTGTTGTTGCCCGAATACATCTTCACGCCCCAGCGATCAAAGATCCCGAGCGAAAACGGTTGGTTTCCAGTGTACTGCACTACAAAGTGATCTCCCACGCCGTCGCCGTTGGGGCTAAACACGTTGGGAATGAACAGGTCGGGCAGCTTGATGATGTAGGGCCCATGTGTCACGGTGCCTGCGCATCCAAACTGATTGTGGGTGATCAAGGTCACGAAGTAGGTGCCCGGTGTGCCGAAGGAGTAGACCGGATTTTCTTCTGCACTCGTGAAGCCCGTGCCGAAGTCCCAAAGCCAGTCTGTCGATCCTTGAGAGTCGTCGGTGAACTGCACCGCACTCCCGGGAACGGTCAGTTCGACAGGATAATTGGGATCTGAGTGGAACCCTGGCACGATGGTATCGTGCACGGTTACGATCACGGGGACATCGCTGCTGTCCTCACAACCGCCCGTGTTGGTGCCCCAGAGCATGACGGGATAGGTACCAGGGACGTTGAAGGTATGCGTGGGATCGGAGCCGTTTTCACGTGGGCTGCCGTCTCCAAAATCCCAGGTGAGCAGCACGCCGTCGGATGTCAAGGAGGTGAAATTGACCTGAACGGGGGCGCAACCACTTGTAAACGTGCTGGTAAATGCCACCTTGGGGGTCTCGATCACTTGCACCGTCACCGTGTCTGATCCAAAGCAACCGGCCTCGGAAAGCGTCACGATATAGGTCGTGGTGGAATTGGGCGTAGCGATCGGGTCTGTGGATGTGGCATCGTCGAGGCTCGCCGCTGGCGCCCACGAAGTGGTGCCGCCGCCGAGTCCGCCGGTCACGTACAGGCCCACTTCCTGGCCTTGGCAGATGATGTTGGTGGTAGCGGTCAGACGCTTGGTCACGCCGGGATTCATCAGGTCGGCGACCATGTTGAAGGCGTGGGTGTAGAAGTAGTCGCCCAGCAGGACGGCGG
>JANMIM010000527.1:0-16971 GCA_031375795.1 Bacteroidota bacterium | reverse complement strand
GCGGTCGACCTGGACGATGCGGTAGCGATTTTGGCCAGGGGCTGGGGAGGGATCCATGTAGGCATAATCCATCGGAATGCTGGAGTTGCCGGTAGCCGGCACCTGCGCGATTTCCGCAAATTCCGCAGACCCCGTAGCTCGCTCCACGATGAAGTAATCGGAATCGGTCTCTTTCATCGTGCTCCACGTGAGATTGATGCCCAGTGGAGAGGGAATTGCTTGAAATTCACCCCAAACCAACGACAAAAATGCATTGAAGTTGATCATCATGTCGGCATTGTTGCGGCAACCACCATGTGGGTTCCCACCAGCCTCGATGCCAAATACACGCATGGAATCAGGGATTTGGTTCACGGTCACCGTGATGGTGCGGCAATAGGACTGGATGTTTCCGCACAAAATGGTGCTGTTCACACATCCATAGCCATGCTGGCTGCAGGGTGCACTGAATCCGTAGGCGGAGGGGTCCACGAAGGTAACCTGGTCTTGCGTCCCAAACCCCGGATTGGGGCCATCGATCGATCCGTCCAAGGGGCATGGTGCCGCGGGTACACCCACTGCCGGGCCCAAAAGTGGATTGGGCGTGAAAGCCGAAATCGCAAAACCCGGCTGCGAGTCATAAAAACCTGCAAAAAAGGAAGTGGTGATTTGATCGCCGCCTTGGGTGGTGCCATTGCGCCCCATGCCCACGCAGAGGCTGAAGCTGATCACCCACGGACCATTGGGCAATGGACCGATGCGCACGATGTTCAGCGGCACCACATGGGAAAAATTGCAGGCAAGGATGCTGCCGGCCGACATCGCGAGGACCGACACGGCCAAAACGAATTTTTTCAGTGTAGAAATGATCATGGTCAAATGTTGATAGGTTGAATAAAATTTTGATGGTTACTCATTCGTGCAATACCGAAATTAGTAAAAATTCCGGTTCACCACGGCGCTCAGGCGAAGTATTTACGCTGATTCCCGTGTAGGCATCGCGTGGTCTTTTTGACAAGCTCGACATCCAGGCAAATTCGGGCAGTCGTTCCTCATGGACCGGCTGCCCGAATGTCCAATTGTAGGATCAGAGCTTGGTCAACTTGCGGGTGATCCTGTCTCCCAGTCCTTGGAGGCTCAGGTAGTATCCACCCGCGTTGACATTTGCCAAGTCGAGGTTCACAACATTGCCGCCATGGATTGCATTGATTTTCTCTGAGACCACCAACCGGCCTGTGGCGTCGCCTACCTGCAATTCCACGACCTCGTTGGCGGGATTGTAGAACGCAATTGCAACTGGGCCACTGGTAGGATTGGGCCCGACGCCTCCCCAACTGATGCCCTCGGGTTGGAAATACTCAACTTCAATCGTTTCAGAATCGTTGAATAGCCCTGAACGGTCGACATGGACGATCCTGTATTGGTTGGATCCTTGGCGGGGCTCCAAATCCACAAATTGATAGTCCAATTGGGTGCTCGAGTTACCTGCAGCAGACACCTCACCGATCGCGGCAAATGATCCGCCATCGACCGACCGCTCGACGATGAAATAATCGCTGTTGACCTCCAAGAGCGTGCTCCATTTGACGGTGATGCCCGCTGTGGACCGCTGCCCTTCGATTTCGCCCCACACGATCGGCAGGAAGGAGTTGAAATTGATCATCATGTCGGGGTTGGGATAACAACCGCCCACAGGATTGCCGCCACCCTCGACCCCAAACACCCGCATGGAATCGGGGATCTGATTGACAGTCACAGTCAGGACTTGGCAATAGCTACGAACGCCACCACAAAACAAGGTGCTGGACACGCAGCCATAGGAGTGTTGAGCACATGGTGCATTGCCGTAGTATCCGGGATCGTTGTAGATCACCTCACCTTGCAACCCAAAATAGGGATCTGGACCAAAATTGGTTCCTGGCATGATACAAGGCACGGGTGGCACACCGACGGCCGGTCCAGCGAGGTTGGCGGGTGTAAATGCCAACACGGTAAATCCAGGCTGCGAATCATAGAATCCAAAGTACATCGAACTCGTGATCTGATCGCCACCTTTGATGCCACCAGTGATTCCCATGCCCACGCAGAGGCGATAGCGGATCACAAACGGACCCAATGGTCCTCCTGTGATGCTGATGGGCGTGAGATCAGACAGGTTGCAGGCTTGCAACGAAGTACTCGCAAAGAGCAGGACAACAAGGGCAAATCCAAAAATCTTGAGGGTAGAAATTTTCATATTCAACGGCTCCTTTCTTTGAAAAAATGACCGATGCCCCAAATAGGATGGACGGGGGCTTCACAGATGACGAAAGCTATGAAAAAGATGGTAGAAATTCAAAGATTTTCAAAATAAAGTCCTGAATTGCAGCATGCAAGAAAAGGTAGCCAAATTCCGCAGCTGAATCGATTCAGTGATTTTGGGGCTCAGCAAGAGCCTGCAAGGATGCGGCATCTGAGACAAGAAACCAAGCGCACGGGATCCACTAAAAACGATTTGGGCAGCAAGACGTATGCCTTGCTGCCCAAATCATCTAGGAAATGAAAGCTGCTTAGAGCTTCACGATCTTGCGCACAAGTTTGCCATTGGCACCTTGAATGCTCAAGAAATAGTTACCAGCATTGATCTTGCTGAGGTCCACGCCCAGCGTGTTGCCGCCGTTGATGGCTGCGACAGTGGAAGAAATCACCGTCTTGCCAGCCGCATCACGCAATTGCAAGGTCGTGCTTTCGGCAACAGGGCTGTAGAACGATACATTCAAGTATTCGGATGCAGGGTTTGGACCCACACTTCCCCAACTCATGCCTTCAGGCTCGAAATAGTTGACCTCGATCGTCTCGGAATCGTTGAAATCACCGCTCTTGTCGTACTGCACGATGCGGTAAAGATTATTTCCTGGATTGGGGGATCCATCAAAAAACTCATAGCGAGCCATGTTGATCGAATACCCTTCCAACGATGGAACCTGGCCAATGGCGTCAAAATTAACCCCATCCACAGATCGTTGAACCTCAAAGTAGTCGGTATTGATTTCCTCCAGAGTACTCCATTTGATGTTGATGCCTGCGGTGGTCCGCACGCCTTCGATTTCACCCCAAACGACGGGCAAGAAGGAGTTGAAGTTGATCATCATGTCTGGGTTGGGGTAGCACCCACCCACCGGATTGCCACCGCCCTCGACACCAAAAACCCGCATGGAGTCAGGGATCTGGTTCACGGTGATCGAGCAATTTCGACAAAATGCCTGCGCAGTGCCACAAATAGGGGTCGTGGTCACACAACCGTAGGAGTGTTGCAAGCAGGGCGGGTCACCGTAATAACCTGGGTCGGTGTAAATCACCTCACCTTGCAAGCCAAAATAGGGGTCTGGACCAAAGTTCGTTCCTGGCATCGTACACCTACCGACACCGACATTCGGCCCGATCAAGCTAGCTGGCGTGAACGCAGTGACCAAAAATCCGGGCTGGGAATCGTAGAAACCGAAATACAAGGAGCTGGTGATTTGGTCACCACATTTGGTACTACCAGTGATGCCCATGCCGACGCAGAGTCGAAAAATAATCTGCCACGGGCCAGCAGGCAATGGTCCCAATCGCCTGATATTGATCGGCGTAACGTCTGAAAGGTTGCAAGCCTTCACAACGTTTTGGGACATCAAAAGCGCCAAAAAGGCAAGCGCAAATACTCTAATGGTAGAAATTTTCATACGATTCAGTTCCTTTCCTGAAAGTCTAAATGCCTCACCTTGCGGCAAACACACATCTACTCTCGTATCAAAGTTACAAAAATTGTAAATTCAAAGTACAAGCGTGGATAAATTTTATCTGTGAACGAACCACCTCGCCATCAACCCGTTTGCGGTGCAAACACGCTTCCTCGGGTCGCTGAAGCAAAATTCGAATGAAGACAAGATTACCGACGCATCGAGCAAGCCTATTGCCTGCAATCGATTCAAGTAAACATAGGAAAAAAGAGCCACAAATCCAAATTATACTTCATGGCTTCTTCTCACCATCGATGTTGCTGATTTTCAATTGATTCATCCGCTACGTACATCACGTGACGGTTGTGGGCCAGCGCCCCATTGATCATCCCGCGCCCTAGGACGATGACAATAAATCAGCGCGCAGGCTGTCTCAAACTCAGAAAAACTCGGAAATTGCAGGCTCAAATCGCATCCGATGCACGAAATAGAACCCTTTTATGGCTGGCTCGGCCATTATGAAAATGAGGCCGATGAAAACTCGCCCTTCCAAAACGCTGAACACAGTGCATTTGTGCTGGACAAGGGTGTCTATGAGTACCTCGCTCACCCGCTTTGGGACGACATCGGTTCAGACGGACTTCTCGTGAAGATCCTCTATGCCCATTACGAGGATGGCTACGCCATCGTGGAGCTATTTGGAGTCTGGAATGACCTGATCCAGAACGACTACCGACTCCTCGCCGAGAACTGCCTCACCTACCTGGTCGATGCGGGCATCAACAAGTTCATCCTGGTGATGGAAAACATCCTCAACATTTACCTCGATGCAGACGACTACTACGAGGCCCTGCAAGAGGAATTGGAAGACGGGTGGATCTGCCTCCTGCGCCCGCGTGCACACGTGGTCGAGGAGATCGAGCAATACGAAATCGGCCGCTACTTTTTTTGGTCAGATGAGCTCGATGCACTCAATTGGCGAAAATTGAAGCCTTGGGAACTCTATCGCGTGGTCGACAACAAAATGCAGCTGTTGCTGAATTAGACGGCCTGGCCCCGCAAATCCAAAAGTCCTGCCTGCTTAAACAGCCTCCCTGCGAAAAAAAGAACCGGAGGGCAATGCACGCCTGCACTGCCCTCCGGTTCAAATATCCGTTGCCCTGATCAGAATACGTACTTCATCTGGAAGGCACAGGACCGCTGCTCGCCGATATTCCCCGGTAGCACGGTATATTCCTCGTTGAATGCGTTTTTGGCGCTCAAGGACAGTTGGAGTGAATTTGTGAGCTGCGAGGAGAGGATAAAGTCAAAAATGCTGAAGCTGCCCGCGTGCGTGCGGTCCCAATCAGCTGAGCCCGATACGCCCACGTACAAAAACTGGTCGACCGCCAAGATCCTGGACTTGTAGCGGTAATTGCACGTGAAGTTCCAACGGCCATAGCCAATCGTGGCACTGGCACGGTTCAGCCACTTGCTGCGGTATTTCAAGACCGCCGGATTGTCTGTGCGGTGAAAGGTCGATGTCTCAGGCGAATTCAGGGCCGTGAGCATTCCGATCGCCGCGTAGGTCAATGCCGAGTCTTGTGGCCCCACTGTATTGAGCAGGTCCACCTGCAGGGAGTCGATCCCTGGATTCTTGTTGACCGGATTCATATGGGTGATGCCGCCATTGAGGTCCAAATGAAACTTGTCGCGGGTGTACTGCGCCAACGCCGTGACCTCCACCCCCGTGATGCGGGCGTGGGAGTAATTTTTGGCGGCAAACACCGGCGTCGAACCAAACACGAAGGTCTTGGGAACCTGCACGCCAAACTCGATCATGTTGTCATAGTCCATCATGAACGCCGCCGCGTCGAGGTACCCGAAGAGCGAACGCTTGTCCTTGCCGACCATGAACCCTTGACGGTAGCCGATCTCTGCCGAATAGCCCTTCTCGACTTGCAGCTGAGGATTGGAGGAAATCAAAAGGCCGCCAGCATTGGTGGAGAGGTAGCGCTCGGCGATCGATGGACTGCGAAACGCCTGCCCAAACGACGCACGGAAATTGGAGCCCTTGGTCGGTTCAAAGTTGATGCCTTCCCTGAAAATCGGCGATGAATTGTTGATCGTGTCATCGATGTGCCAGGTGTCATAGCGGCCGCCGAGGGCGACCGACCACTTGGAGGACAGCTTGGCGTCCATCTGGTAGTAACCCGCAAGGTTGGTGGCCTTGTGCGTGCCTTGGTACACCGTGTCGCCCCTGGCGGTGTTGTAGCTGAACGTGCCGCCGACCACCCACGTCATGCGCCCATCGAGCATCGTCGCAGAGTAATTGTAATCGTTGAAATACATCGCGTTGTAGTTGCTCTGGTTGGTGTCGTTGGTGTTGCTGCTGCGTAGCATGCGACCGCGGTAGGAGTGTACGCCGCCGCCTTTGGTCAGGTACTTGATGTAGGGATCCAAAGTCATGCGCAAATTCAGCTGCGACCGCCTGCTTTGTGAACCCGACAGCGCCCCCAGGGAATTGAAGATGGTATCGTTGCCAAATGTGACCAAGGTGTCGCTGGGGTAATAGGAATCCCAGAAAATGAAGGTGCTGCTGGAGTCAAAGCGGGCACTGGTATTGATGCCCCAGGTCATGCCAGGCACGGCCTTGGGCCTGAATTTGGTCATGATCTGGAACCGGCCCTGCGTACTTTGGGTATTCTGCTTCCAACCCGTGTCATGCCAGAAGTCGACCAAGCCGACCAAGTCGTGCCTGCCGATCTTGCGGCTATGGAACACGTTGATGCCGGCATTCTTGGCGAAATCGCTCCCATCCCAATCGAGGCGTTTGTCGCGGGGGGCATCGTAAGCCTGCCCGCGCAGACGTATCGACGTCTTGGGTTTCTCAGGCGCATCGGCCATGATCACATTGATCACCCCGCCGAGGGCCGAGGAGCCATACAGCACCGACGAGGCACCCTTCATCACCTCGATCTGCGCGATGTTGTCGGTGGGAATCATGTCAAACTGGGCAATGCCTGCATCGGGTGAAAGCAAGGGCAATCCGTCGAGCATCAGCAACACCCGGCTTCCCACACCATAGGCATAACCCGAGCTGCCCCTGATGCTCGGTTGGCCGTCGATGATGTCCACGCCCGAGTTTTGCTGCAAGGCATCCTTGATGTCATGGCTGATCTGCATATCGACCTTCTTGGGGCCGATCACATCAAATGAACCCGTGAGCTTGCTCACATTCTGCTCATTCTTGTTTGCCGTGAAGACCACAGGGTCAAAAAGGACGTTTTTGGCTGCCCCCACGACAAACTCGATTTCATAATCGTCCTTGCCAGCCTCGGTCTGGACGATCACCGTCGTGTCAGCGGGCAGGTCCACGTAACGAAACATGATCTTGATTTCATTTTGGCGCTGCACGTCAAATGAAAAAGCCCCATCCTCCCCCGTGTTGAGGCCCATCTGTGTACCTACCACGACGACCGTGACGCCTTGGAGCGGGCTTCTGTCTGAACCATCGAGCACCTTGCCCCGCACCGTCACCTGCTGTGCCATCAGCCCAAATGCCATCCCAAACATCAGCAAAACCCCCACCCCAAATCTTTTCAACGCTTGACTCTTAGCCATATCCTTCATTTTTGATTCAATCCAAACGTAAATAAAAGGAAACAAAAAACCAATCGAGCTTTGCATTTGCCCGATTGGTTTTTTCCAACAATGGTGCCCAGTGAATCCCAGGCCCTCTCCTACGTGCCTAGAACACGTATTTCATTTGCAAGTTGAAGTTGCGCTGCTCCCCGATGATGCCCGGCAAGATCACATATTCAGTGTTGAAGAGATTCTCTGCACTCAGTGATATCTGGAAGGCCTTGGTCACTTGCGCCGACGCGATCAAGTCCACCAACCCATACCCCTTGGGGTGGGCCAATACCCAGTCTGCCGAGCCTGGAATGGCCACAAACAAGAACTGGTCGATCGCCAACACAGCCGACTTGAAGCGGTAGTTGGCCGTGAGGTTGAATGGTCCATAACCGACCGTAGCACTCACACGGTTCAGCCACTTGCTGCGGTACTTGAGCACCGAGGGGTTGTCCACACGGTGACCGGGAAAATCCTCTGGGCTCAGCATCTGCACGAGCATGCCAAACGAGGAGTCGGTCAGGGCCGAGTCTTGAGGACCGATCGTGTTCAGCAAATCGACCTGGGCAGAATCTGGCGCAGGGTTCAAGTTCACGGGATCGATGAAGGTGATGCCGCCATTGAGGTCAAAGCGGAACTTGCCAGAGGTCCACTGCACCATCGCAGTCGCCTCAAAGCCAGAGGTGCGGGCGTGGGCGTAGTTCTTGGCCGTGAACACCGGGGTGGGCGGCGGAAACACAAACACGGTCGGCGTACGCACACCAAACTCGATCATGTTGTCGTAGTTCATGGTAAAGGCGGCGAGGTCCACGTAACCCAACACAAAGCGATCCTCGCGTACCTTGGACTTGAACAAGAAGCCTTGGCGATAGCCAAACTCTGCCGAGTAGCCTTTTTCCACGATCAAGTCGGGATTGGGGGCGATGATGAGACCGCTCGCAAAGGTATTGGTGAAGCGCTCTGCAATCGAGGGGCTGCGGAATGCCTGGCCAAATGATGCGCGGAAGTTGGAGCCCTTGCGCAGCTCGTAGTTCACGCCGGCCCTGAAAATCGGGGAAGAATTGTTGACCGTGTCGTCGATCTGCCAGTTGTCAAAACGACCGCCCAGCGACACGTTGAACTTGGAGGAAATCTTGGCGTCCAATTGATAATAGGCCGCGGTGTTCACGGCCTTGTGCGAGCCGCCGTAGAGGCTGTCTCCATTCACGAAGTTGAAGGAGGCCGTCGCGCCGAGCACCCAAGTGAGGCGGTCGTCGAGCATCCTGGTCGTAAACTGGTAATCGTTGTACCACATCGAGTTGTGGTTGCTCTGCCCCGTGTCGTTGGTATTGGCGGTGCGCATGTAGCGGCCGCGGTAGCTGTGCACGTTGTTTCCCTTGGTGAGGTACTTGATGTAGGGATCGACCGTGTACCGGGTGTTCAATTGTGAGCGGGCCGAGTTCTGACCCGAGAGTGCACCCAGGGAATTGAAGACCGTGTCTTGCCCAAATGTGAGCAAGGTGTCTGCAGGATGATAGGAATCCCAGAAGAGAAAGGTCGTGCTGGAGTCAAATTTGGTACTGGCATTCACGCCAAAGGTCATGCCGGGGATCGCCTTGGGCCTGAACTTGGTCATGATCTGCGCACGGCCTTGGGTCGAGCCGGTGCCGTAGCGCCAGCCGGTATCCTTCCAGAAATCGCCCAGCACCACCAAGTCGTGGCGCCCGATCTTGCGGCTGTGAAACACGTTGATACCCGCATTCTTCGCAAAGCCAGTGCTGTCCCAGTCGAGCGCCTTGTCAAAAGGGGCATCGTAGGCCGCACCGCGCAAGCGGATGGAGGTCTTGGGCTTCTCGGGTGCATCGGCCATGATCACGTTGATGACACCGCCCATGGCGCTCGATCCATAGAGCACCGAGCTCGCACCCTTCATCACCTCGATCTGCGCGATGTTGTCGGTAGGGATCAAGTCAAATTGTGCAAAATTCGCATCTGGCGAGAGCAACGGCAAGCCGTCGAGCATCACCATCACGCGGCTACCGACACCGTAGGCGTAGCCAGAGCTACCCCTGATGTTGGGCTGCCCATCGATGATGTCCACACCCGAATTTTGCTGGAGCGCATCCTCGATGCGGCTGGAAATCTGCAAATCCACCTTTTTTTGGCCGATCACATCCATCGACCCGACCACTGCCGCAAGGTCTTGGGCGTGCTTGCCGGCCGTGATCACCGTCACGTCCAGGGTAGGGCCTGATTTGGTGCCGAGCAGCATCTCGATCTCATATTCTTTTTTACCTGGCTCGGTGGTGATGACATAGGTCGAGTCCTTGCCATCGTACCGAAACAAGACACTGATCGTCGGGGCATCTTTCACCTCCAAACTGAAGGAGCCGAGGTCATCGGTGATGCCACCGGTCTCGGTACCCACTGCCACCGTCACACCTATCAAAGGTGATTTGTCGTTGACATCTAGCGCCTTGCCCCTTACTGTCACCTGTGCCTGCAGCGAAAAGCTTGCTAGCAGCAGGGAAAAAAACATTAGTCCAACTAACTTCATGGTTCTTCCTCTTGCCATAGAATTACTTCTTTGATCCACCGATACTACAAAAAAGCAAAGAACCACCCAAATTTCTCTTGAAATTGAGTGGTTCTTTTGAAAAAAAGCTGAGCTTATTTTTAGCGGATGCTCGTGAACTTCTTGGTTTGCACGAACTCGCCATCGTTGATCGACAGCTTCAAGAGGTAAGCGCCGGTGGCAAAGTTCTTGGAGTCAAGCACCAATTCTTGCTCGCCGGTGCGCTGCATGCCTTCGCTGAGTACAGCAACTTCGCGGCCCATCAGGTCCATCACGGTCACCTTGACCACTGCATCACCGCTCAGGGTGTAGCGCACGTTGGCTTGGCCAGCGACAGGAACTGGAGCGATGCTCAAACCTGCATTGGCAAAAGGTGAATCGCTGGCAGAAAAGCCAAAGATGCGGTAGTACACAGAGATGTCTTGTGCAAAGCTCTGAACGCCGACAAAAGGAATCGTCACATAAGCGACGCCAGTTACGACGATCGAGTCATAGGCTGGAACTGCGCTCATAGCAGTAGGTGTACCGTAGATTTTCACGCAACCACGGGTCAATTGGCCAGAGGTCGTGACATACGCGCACGTCGGGTGGTTCAAGTTGCACTCCCAGTTCAGGCCGGGAGGAATCATGGTCACTTGGCTCACCAAGAAGCTATCAAAAGGCAAGGTCAATGGACCGATCGTCGTATCCGAAGGAAACACAAACTGAACGACTTGGTTCACTGCAGTGCCCTGATTCATGTCCATGAGCGTATCGCTCGGATAGATGCCGGCAGCAGTGTACTGTGGATCGACCACACATACCTGAGCATCGACTGTTGAGAATTGGCCCAAAAACAGAGCCGCAAGCGCAAAGGAGAGGAGTAGGATTTTCTTCATAACGTTTTTTAAAACCGTGTTAATACCCATTAATTAAGGGTGCTAAGATACGGTGATAGTTTTTGAATTGCAATACATGACATTCATCACCGAGCAGCAGGCCCGGCAATGGCACATTTACAATGAAAAATACGAGCCTCGTACCGTGTGTCCCGGTCCCTCGCAACATTTCAAACAATACCGAGGCACCCTTTGTTTCACTTCAAAAGATACAAAATAGATGGCCACTCTCCTCACAAGCTCCATTGCTCCCAATTTCACCCTGCCCGACCAGCACGGGGACCTGCAAAGCCTGCTTGACATCCTGAAAACCAAGGCCGTGGTGTTGTATTTCTACCCCAAAGACGGCACTTATGGCTGCACCAAGGAGGCTTGCGCCTTCCGTGACCGCTACGAGGACTTTTTGGCGCTGGGCGCAGAGGTGATCGGCGTCAGCGCCGATGCCATCGACTCGCATCAAGAATTCATGACGCATCATCAGCTGCCTTTCTTATTGCTGAGCGACCCCGACCGCCGTGTACACAAAATGTATGGCGTGGACCGGGGATTTTTTGGCCTCGTAAGTGCACGCATCACATTTGTGATCGATCAAAAGGGCATCATTCGCAAGACATTTGACTCCCTCATCGATTTTGAAGGACACGTGCGGGAGAGTCTGGCGATTTTGAAGGAGCTTGCCCAACGCTGACGGGGACGAGGACTTCCGCACCTCGCGAATGCAAACGCAGGAATGATGCTGATTGCCAGCCTAGTTTGCGTGACGGCAGGCGTGCTGGATGTACTCTTGCAGGCCCCAAAAGCAAAAAATCGCTTGCAGATCCTCAAAACAGCCCCAGCCACTTCTTGCGCACTCTTCTAGGAAATCCAATGTAGGTGCCTTCGGGATGGATCTGCACGGGAAATGACTCGACGCCGTAGCCCTCGCCCTCCGCGCTCTTGCCGTCCTCCACACAAAATTTGAATCGGTGCCAGGGACAAACCAAATGACCGTTTTCGTTGACAAATCCTTGGTGCAGGGGGCCGCCCGCATGCGGGCATCGGTCCCGCATGGCATACAGGGTCTCGCCCTTGCGCACGAGACAGATGCGAATGCCATTGACCGTCAAGGCCTTGGCCTTGCCGTCGTCCACAAACCGGTGGCCCATCATGGTCACTTCCTGCACGCGCACCCACTCGGTCGTGGGATCCAAGTCGTCGATCATGGGATGATGTGTTGTGATTGGAGCAAATCGATCTTTTCCTGCGAATAGCCCAGCAAATCCGTCAAGACCGACTGGGTGTGGGCGCCGAGGCCAGGCGGCTCGCTCATTTGCAAGCCCTCGAGGCCTGCAAGCGCGACCGTGCGCAAGCCCCTGCGGGTCTCGCCCTGGAGCAGTAGCGCGGCCGCCTGCGGCTGCGCACAGGCCTCACGCATGTCGTGCACAGGCCCTGCGGGCACGAGCGCGGCGTGCAAGTCGGCGAGCAAGGCATCGCGCTGCCGCGTCGCGATCACCGCAGCCAGCTCGGCGTTGAGGGCAGGCCGGTTGCGCACGCGGTCCGCGTTGCGCATGTAGGCGGGCGACTGCGCGAGGGCAGGCAGGCCCAGGCAGGCGCAGAGCCGCGCAAATTGTGCATCGTTGCCGATGGCGAGCACGACGGCGCTGCCGTCTGCGGTGGGGTAGATCGTGCCGTAGGGCACGATGTTGGGGTGCTCGGAGCCGATGCGCTGCGGCACATGGCCGGCGACCAACCAATTGGCGGCTTGGTTGGCGAGGCTGGCGAGGCCGGTGCCGATCAGGGTTGTGCGCACATGCTGGCCCAGCCCTGTGCGGGCACGGGTGAGCAGCGCCAGCAGGATGCCCTCCTTGAGCTGATGGGCCGCCAGCAGGTCCATGAGCGCAACCGGCATCTTGGTCGGGCCAGATTCGGGTTGCCCATTCATATATGTGTAGCCCGCCTCTGCTTGGATGATGGCATCAAAGCCCACGCGGGGGTCGTCGTCGCCATAGGCGGTGAGGTCGGCATAGATGAGGCGTGGGTTCAGGGCCATCAGGCTGTCGGCGTCCACGCCGAGCTTGAGGGCATCCCCGGGCTTGTAGCTGGCGACGACGATGTCGGCCTTGGCGGCCAAGTCATGGACGATGCTGCGGCCCGTGGCGTGGCGCAAGTCCACGCCCAGCGAGCGCTTGCCCCAATTGACCGAGCAGAAATAGGCCGGTCGGTCGTCTGCTGCGGCCTCGGTGCCGAGTTTCCAGCTGCGCGTCACGTCCCCGCCCGTCGCAAAATGTTCGACCTTGATCACCGTCGCCCCCAATTCGCCCAAAAACATGCCCACAGACGGCCCGGCCAGCACAGATGCCAGCTCTATCACCAACAAATCTTTCAGACTATCCTTCATGCGCTTGGAGAAAATGTAAATTTGAGAAACGAAGTTCAGCGAAGCTAATCGCCGTGGACGAAAATTGGAACCCCCGACACGTATCTCATGCCCTGCCCACCCAGTTATGAAGAGCAGCGATTTGTATCGCTGGACATTGAATCCGACGAATTGAATCGAATGGTCGTCCAGCAATTCGCTGAGTTGCCCGACACGCGCACCTTGCTCCACCGCTTCCTGGCTGCGTTCCCGACCATCGCCGAATCGCAACGCCTGCAAGCCCTGGATTCCAAAATCGAGCAGGTCCTCTTGAACCGCGACGAAGTCCAGCTGTCGATCAACTTCCCTGCCACCTGGCCCACGATGGAAGATGTGGAGCGCTACGAAGCGTTTACCGAGGCACTGCGCCGAGTCAATTATTCATTGGAAAGCACGCTTTGCGAAACCAGGACCTTGCTCTACAGTGGTGCACGGCAGCGATTGGCCCAATCTAGCTTGTGGGAGGAGCCCGGATTCCAGCAAATTTGGGCATCGGAAATGGACCGCCACGCACTGCACCGCGAATTGGACCGCAAATGGAAGCTGCTTCCCCTCCAAAAAAGCCTCCAACACTACCAAGCACGCTTGCTCCAAAACCTGAGTCCGACCCAAATGGAAAGTGCCAAAGCTTATGTATTGGACTATCAAGGCCAAATACTGGCCATCGAGGCCATACCCATCGAGGATTTGATGGCCGATCGTTGCCTGCTTTGACCAGACGACATTCTGAAGGCAATGGCCCCATCGCAACACCTGAAGGTTTGGTGAAAATCACTAACTTGGGCGTTTCTGCCAACGACATTACGTGCAATTGGAACATAGCCGAAACGAAAACCTTCATGGAAAAACGTATCTCCCCGGGCTCAATGGCCTTCGAGCCTTGGCGGCTTGCACGGTCCTGTTGGTGCATTTGGATGATCTTTTTCCGCAGCTCGGCCTTCCCAACATTGGCCTCAAGGAGTCGGGACAGTTTGCCGTCACCGTTTTTTGTGTTGAGCGGCTTTCTGATTACCTATTTGCTGCTGCAGGAAAAAGCACAAACCGGCAAGGTACAGATCGTGCATTTTTACATCCGCCGCACGCTGCGCATCTGGCCGCTGTATTTTACATTCCTCGGCATCATCCTGTTGTACAACATTCTTGCCCAGCAGGATCTGGTTTGGGCGAATGTCTTGTGCCACGTCTTTTTCATCACCAACCTCGTGCACGGCCTGTCTGGGATGATCTCGGGCGCCCCCCATCTCTGGTCCCTGTGCGTAGAGGAGCAGTTTTACCTCATGTGGCCTTGGTCGATCAAGTTTGTGAAGCGGCCGATCTTTTTCCTGGTCGGCTTCTTGGTCGCATTCACCGCTTTGAAAGTCATCTTGCGCATCACCTTGGGTGGTTTTGCGGTTCCATACAGCCTCATGCAGATCACGCGATTTGATTGCATGGCCATCGGTGGCATCGGTGCCTGGTGGTTTGCCAATGGCATTTCTGCCCGTGCAGGCAAGCTCCTCTTTTCGATCCCCACGCAGATCGTCTGTTGGCTGGCCTTGATGGCGGCAGCGGCCGATCGATTTCACTTCTCCTCGATGCTGGCCCACACGGCGGTCGCCTGCGTGGGCCTCGTCACGATCTTGAACCTCGTCGCCAATCCCAAGCCTTTGTTCCGTCTGGAGCACCGCATGTGGAAATTTCTGGGCGGCATCTCCTTTGGCATCTACATTTGGCACCCCTTGGTCGAGTCACTCAATGGGATGCCCGTGATGCGGCTATCACTTCCCGCCGCAGGCAAGATCATTTTCTTGGTGGTGGCTGTATTCGCCCAGACGATTCTCGTCGCCTACCTGTCCATGCGATTTCTGGAGGGGCCCTTCCTGAAACTCAAGGATCGGTTCTCAACCCAAAGGTCGCCTGCCGAGCAGCCATTGCCATCCGTTCAACCAATTGCCGACACCGTAAAATGAGCGATGATCCATGATGCCGCATTCGACACCATCGATCATCGCTCATCTTTGCCTCAAAGCCAGAAGTTCCGGGAAATGTTGAATCCGAGCCGCACGTCAAAGCGGCCCAAATCCTGCCGGGTGAAAGGGATGACCCAAGCCTCATTGATCGGTGCACTGTTCACGAGCACGATCTGGAACACGTGTCCTCCCGTGACGATGTCCAGGCCGAGTGCGGCACTGGAAAAGAGACTGGCACGGTTCACGGCATAGTTGCCAAATGCATAGCTGTATTCGAAACTCAAGCCCAGGCGCTTGCGCAGCTTGTACTGACCCATCGCTGCCACGGCAAAGATGTCGTTTTTGTCAGCGGCAGCCTCCACGAGGTTGTGGTGCACGTAGGTCGGAGACACTTGTAGCGCAAACTTCTGCCCAAATTTCCGCGCGATCATCACTTGCGTGATATAGGACATGCGGTGGGCAAAGTTGTCGTAGCGATTGAAGCCGTTGATCGCGGCTGCATCGTCGCGCGCCGAGATGATATTGGCCTTGCCATGCAGGGCGAGGGTGATCGGCATGCCGCCATCCTCTTGGTTCAGGATGTTGTACTTCACATAGCCATTGTACACCTTGTTCAGGTTGTCACGGCCTACGCCCACCATGAGGTTGTCGCGGATGCCGTAGTCAAACATGAAGGAAATGCTGGCAGGCCCATCCAAGCCGAGGAAATTGTATAATTGGTCGCGCTCCATGGACCCAAATCGGTGGCTGATGCGGTAAGCCAGGACCTTCTTGCCGACTTGCATGACCGTCTGATTGTTCACGCAGCGTGTGCCGTAGAAGATTTCCTTGACCTTGCTGCGCGAAGGCGTCTGCACGGGCTTGGCAGTGCTGTCGGTCTGCGCCCATGTAGTTCCTACGATTGTCAGGGTCAACAAAGCGATGAGGCTGAGCTTTTTCATTCCTTTATTCAGGCAATTGAGATGAATCATTTGAATCTAGCGCTTAATTGTTTTTGGCACCTTGGGAAATCCAGCGTAGCAAAATGGTTTTTTCACAGTCGCTCATGGCACGAGGCCCCAGGGAATAGGACGGCGGCATCGTGCCCTGATCAAACAACCTCACCTGGATACGCCCCTCGTCCACCTTGGCCTTGATCCCGGCATAGGTGGAGTAGTCGGGCTTGGAACCAGAGGGAGCGGCATGGTGGCAATCACCGTTGGCGTTGTTGGAGCAGTATTTGGTGAATATCGGGAAGATCGTATCCTGAAAGGAGACGGTCGAGGTGTCGTTGGGATTGCAGATGTCCACCGGGGCGGGCCGCAAGTCATCGTCGACATTGTTAAACGAGCAAGACCAGCAGAGCGCCAAGGCAAGGATGGAGGTCGTGGAGATGATTTTCAACTTCATGATTGCATCACAATGATTGATTCAAGTTGGCAAATTGCCAATCATGGCGGAAAATAGAAATTTTTTCCGAATTAGCCGACACGGCCCATGTTCATTCTTTTTTATCTTTGTACCCTTACCCAGCCAAAAGCGTGGATCTCTCTTCCCGAAAAATCATAACCCTTGAGCAGTTCATCATCGAAAGTGAGGCTGCCTACCCCTTGGCAACTGGCGAATTCTCCCAGCTGCTGAGAGATATCGCGCTGGCAGCCAAGCTGGTAAACCGAGAAGTGAACAAGGCCGGCCTCGTCGACATCCTGGGGCTCACCGGCGAGACCAACGTGCAGGGTGAGAAGGTTCAGAAGCTTGACATTTTTGCCAACGAGCATTTTATTCACGCGCTCGCCATCGGCGGGCAGGTCTGCGTGATCGGCTCCGAGGAAAATGAGGATGTGATCCCCGTGGACAACGTGCAAAGCCGCAATGCCCGCTACGTGGTGCTCATCGATCCCCTCGACGGCTCCAGCAACAT
>JANMIM010000491.1:0-4187 GCA_031375795.1 Bacteroidota bacterium | reverse complement strand
ATTGCCCTGAAGGTAAGCACCCTCGCTCGTGAACAGCGGGAGGGCAATGGCCAATTTGACCTGCCATTTGCGCCCAAGTTTCTGGGCATGCATTTCTTGCTGCTATGTAGCATTGCAGGCTGTGTGATCTACCTACTCGTGCAGGCATTTGCCACACAATCGGCTACGCTCGACGGGCTGTTGTTTGCTGGCGTACCCTATGTCGCTGCGATTACATTCATCATCGGCACGGTGCAGCGTTACCGTAAGCGCGGCTTCACAGTGAGCTCACTGTCAACGCAATTCCTCGAAGGCAAACAACTTTTCTGGGGAAGTCAACCCTTTCACTGGGGCCTCATGTTCCTCTTTGGAGGCCACCTGCTCGCTTTCCTCTTTCCCCGTGCTGTCTTGGCTTGGAATGGGATGCCCGTGCGCTTGCTCATACTGGAGGTCTCGTCGTTCGTCTTTGGACTGGCGGCCTTGGTGGGCATCGTGACCTTAGTGTATCGGCGCTTTGCCTCTGGCAAGCTCATCGTTGTGGCGAGCAAGGCAGACATGCTGGTGTATGTGACCTTGCTCACGCAAATCATCTCGGGCTTGGGAGTCGCATTCTTTGTGCGCTGGGGCTCGTCGTGGTTTGCAGGCGTGCTCACCCCCTACCTGCGATCGCTCTTCAGCCTGAGTCCAGATATCACTGCAGTGAGTGCCATGCCTTGGCTGGTGAAGATCCACATCCTGTCGGCATTTTTCATCATCGCGCTCATCCCTTACACCCGCTTCATGCACTTCCTGGTCGCCCCATTTGACTATCTCTGGCGCAACACCCAAGTCGTGATCTGGAACTACAACAACCGCGAAATTCGCAACTCCAAGCGCCACACCTTTGGCCGGAAATCGCGGAACCATTGAGCATATTTGCTTGAATTCAATATTTCTGAACAGCCGCTTTCCGCAAGAAGGCGGCTGTTTGATTTTTATGCGCAATGTGCTTGGCGAATGCGACGGGAAAAAAGTCGGTAGGCAAGTCACCGATCACACATCCCTTTTGAGCAAGCGCAATATCCTACTGAGAGGTGACACCGATCGGTTCGCCTTACGATCCGAGACTGGCTAGGGTCCTCAACGCTTCCAAATCCAGAATCTCGATGCGCTTGCCCTTCAATTGGATCACGCCGCGCTTAGCCAAGTCGGCCAGGGTGCGGATCACGCTCTCGTAGGTCGTGCCGGCGTGGGTAGCGAAGTCTTTGCGGGAAATGGTGTAGCTCAGCAAGTCGCTGCCTTCTTCCAAACCAAAGGTCGCATAATTCATCCAAATGCTCTTGGCGATGCGGTGCAACACGGTGAGTTGCAACTTCTTTTCCTCCGAAATCCGCAATTCCTCTGCAAAAAACATCATCAAGTTGTACACAAAGGTCGTGTTGATCTTGGCGATGGTTTGGAAAGCCCCCAGCGGGAGGAATTCCAATTCGGTAGGAACCAATGCGATGGCAGAAATGGGATATCTCCAATCGCCCCCAAATCCACGGTGGCCCAGGATATCTTCAGGGCCAGCCAGTTTCACGAGCCTCTCATCCTCGCCGTCCTTCTGCATGACCTTCGCTTTTCCTTGCGTGATGCTGTAGAGTCCCTCGACCGCATCACCTTCATTGATGATCATGCCATTTGCCCTTACATGTACGGTTTGGGTATGGAATTTCAGGAATTCAACCCATTCGGGAGCGGGATCTGGCCCGAGCAACTTTTTCATGGAGCAATGATAAGGAATTTGCGGTATCGAGTGGAAACGGTGGCGGTGCCTGCTGCAAGTGGACGCACTCAGAACGCAAGCCTCTCTACAGCCATGTGGCCTATTGACTCCATTTGGCAGCCAAACTGGAAAAGATGACGGTTCGCATCAGCCATCTTGTCCAAAATCATCTGCTATCCTGCGAATTATCGCCTCCTTGGCGACAGGATGCAGGTTTTCGCGCACAGGGCAACGACTGAGCGGCATCTCCCCCAATTGTTGGAGATCGAACGGTGACGGAACTGCCTGAAAACTGCGCTCGGCAAGACAGTGGTCGAGGAACGGCTGCTCCAATTGCTTGGCGAAAGCAAGCTCATGGGCGTTCCCTACCAGCAATTGCCTCAGCCAAATGTCACGCCAAAGATCGAGCAAAACTTCTCCAGGCCGCCAGCATACCCGGAACCGACAGCACGGAATTTCCAGGCGTCGTTGCGCTTGTAGAGGTTGCCGAATTCGATGGAGGTCTCGATCGAGAAGTCTTCCTGGAGATCGTATTTGACGATTTCCTCATTTGTCGTCGGGTCAAAGATGCGGACGTAGGCATTGCGGACCTGCCCGAAGTTTTGACGCTTGGCCTCACCTTCGTGGATCGTCACGACAAAGGAAATCGTTTCGCAGTTCGAGGGGACTTTGGACAAATCGATGCTCAGCGTCTCGTCGTCGCCAGCGCCATCGCCCGTGCGGTTGTCGCCGCCAGAGATGACCGCACCATCGGGCGATTTCAGATTGTTGTAATAGACAAAGTGGCCATTGGACAGCACCTTGCCCGCAGCATCCAACATAAAAGCCGAGGCGTCGAGGTCAAAGGCCTGCCCTGAATCGTGGAGATTGGTGTCCCAGCCCAGGCCGACGGTAAATTTTTGAACGTTTCCGATGGCGGTGTTTCCGCCTTTTGTCAAGCTTACTCCCATTGTCGTTGTTTTTGAGAAGTCGAAGTTAGGGAATGTGAATAGAAATCAGAAATCGTTGTCGGAAAATCGGCGATCGGCGAATGGGGTCATGTGCGGCGGCAAGCGGATCTCAGGAGATTGGCGCTAGAAAATGGGCCAATCGCAACGCGAAATGAATTCATTCCCCGCATCCTCGCAATTTTCCAGCGCCCTTTGCCCAACTCCAGTGCGTCAAACCAGCTCATCCCCCGATCGCAATCATGCTGCGGTTGCCGCGCAATGCCCCTTCCAACTCGAAGGATTCCATGCCGCCGCGGGCTGCTTTTTTGTCCCAGATGGAGGCTTGGATCAAAGGCACGATGTCCTCTCCCCTGCGCAAGGCGCCTAGCAAATCGGTCTCACCTTGCGAAAAAAGGCAGTTTTTGAGCTTGCCGTCGGCCGTGAGACGAATGCGGTTGCAGCTGTCGCAAAAGGGATTGGTCACGGGGCTGATCATGCCGAATGTGCCTTCATAGCCGGCCACGCGGTAGTTTCTCGCGGTGTCATTGGGGCGGTCGGCAAGGCGCTCGATGCGCGCTTGCCCAAAGTGGCCTTCGATCGCGCCATACATTTCCGCTGCGCTCACCTTTTTGGCCCAGTTCCATTGGTTGCCGTCAAAGGGCATGAATTCGATGAAGCGCACATGGAGGGGCAGGTCACGCGTCCATTCTACAAAATCGGTCACCTCCTGCTCATTGACGCCTTTCATGATCACGGCATTGACCTTGATCACGAAGTTGTGCTTGAGCAGCAGGTGGATGTTGTCCACGATCTGCTCGAAATAATCACGGCGGGAAATGGCGGCTTGCTTGGCGGCGTCCAATGAATCCAAGCTCACATTGATCGACTTCATGCCCGAGGCCAGTAAATCATCCAGGTATTGGTGCACCAAAATCCCATTGGTGGTGATGCCCAGCTCGACGGGATGCGCACTCAATCGGCGCAATATGTCGCCTGCATCCTTGCGCACGAGCGGCTCGCCACCCGTGAGCCTGATTTTCTTGACGCCCAGCTGCACAAATGCAGCGGCAATGTGCAGCACTTCCTCGGTGCTCATGAACTGCTCGCGAGGTCGCTTCTCGATCCCCTCCTCGGGCATGCAATAAAAGCAACGCAGGTTGCAGCGCTCGGTGAGCGAGATGCGCAAATAATCGTGGACACGGCCAAAACGGTCTTGGAGTTCCATGCGATGGCTTTAGAGTTTGGCACCAATGGCGGCGAGTTCCTCGGCGCTGAGCAGGCGCTGGGCCAGCGGAAACAGCGTGTGGTCTTCGCGGAAAATGTGGAGTTTGATCAATTCGACCAATTCCAAGCCGTTGTTGACGGCGACATCCATGACGAGGATTTGAGAACGTGGGTCGCGAAGGCGCACACCCAAGCCGAGAAAATTGAAACAAAGCGCTGCCAATTGAATGAATTTCACGTGGTCGTCCTCGAAGAGGTCGACGGCCGTGGTCTTGGGTTCCCCCTTGCTGTGTTCGCCTGAGAGGATC
>JANMIM010000452.1:0-1879 GCA_031375795.1 Bacteroidota bacterium | reverse complement strand
TTCCCCTTCACCCAGACCCAAGGGTTTTACGAGAAGATCGACTTCCAAAGCAACGGTGCCCAAACCCAGTACGCCAATCAAAATGGTTCGCTCGGCATTGTCTATTCCGACTCGATCAACGCAGGTCGCCTGCCTTATTACCATCGTCTGGACCTCGCCGTCAAGCGCCGCTGGCAGTTTGCCAACAAGTGCATGTTGGAAGCAAATTTCACTTTGATCAACCTTTACAACCGAAGGAACGTATTCTACTTTGACAGAATCAAATTTGCGGTCATCCATCAGTTACCACTTATACCCAGTTTAGGTCTTACGTTAAAGTTTTGAGTATGAAGAGATTCGTAGGAATTTTCATATTCCTTTGCGGGTTGGGGATAATGAGTATCGCACAACAGCCTGCCTATCACGAAACCCTGGGTATCTACAAAGACGCGACGGAATTGCTGGACAAAGCAAAGTACGGAGCGGCTGCTGAGAAATTTGGGCTGTTTATCGAGCGCACACGAAACACAAGTTTCAAGCACGGCAAGATGGACCTCGTCGCCGAGTCCCGCTTCTGCCAAGCGCTGTGCGCCTTCAACCTCCTCAATGCCAATGCATCGGGATTGCTGGAAGGCTTCATCGCCGACTACCCCAGCCACGCACGTGTCAACGAAGCCTTGTTTTACATCGGCAAGATGCACTACATGCGCAAGGAGTACAAGGAGAGCGTGCCGGCCTTTGAGCAGGTCGAGGCGGGCAATCTCACCAAGACCCAGGTGACCGAGGCGCGTTTCATGCTGGGCTACGCCTATTTCAAGGATGGGCGAGATAAGGATGCGATGAACAAGTTTCGCCAGATACGCCTTGCAGAGGGTGTCTGGGGCGAAATGGGGGCCTATTTCTTTGCAGTGTTGGCTTACAAGGATGGGGAATATGCAGAGGCCTACGATGCTTTTTCCCGCGTGAAGGCCGATGCCAAGTATGCCGAGAACCTCGACGTGCTCAAGGCAAGCTGCCTGCTCAAGTTGCAGCGCTACGATGAACTCGATGCGCTGGGCGAACAATTGCTCAAGGACCACGAGCGGGCCTCTGGCGAAGTGTTTTTCATCTTGGGAAATGCCGCCTATGACCGTAGCAAGTATTCAGATTGCCTGAGCTACTTTGAAAAGGCCGAGGAAAAACGTGTCTCCTTCAACCGCGTGGCCCAGTACCGCATGGCTTACTGCTTCTACCGCCGAGGCGACTTTGCCAAGTCGCAGAGCCGGTTTGAGAAAGTCACGACCGAGGAAGACACCATTGCCCAAAATGCCTACTATTACCTGGGCCACTGTTTCCTCAAATCAGACAAGATCGAGAATGCGCGCACGGCCTTCAAGAAGGCGAGCAGCTTGAAATTTGACACCGAGCTGGCCAGCGAGGCACTGTACCAGTATGCCAAGGCCAGTTTCGAGACCCATTTCTTTGACGATGCCCAGACCGCCCTGCAATCCTATGTGCAGGATTATCCCAAGGGCGAATATGTCGACGAGGCCAAAGGCTTGATCGGGGAGATTCTCCTATTTGCCAGCAACTACAAGGATGCCATCGACTACTTGGAAAAAAGCGAGGCCCTGCGCAACAACAAGCGCTCACAAACGGCCTATCAGCGCGCCTGCTACCTGTATGCAGGCTCGATGTTTGAGAAGCACAAATACGACGTCGCATCCGCCCATTTCAAAAAGGCATTCAACCAAAACGTCGATAGCAAGATCACGATGCTGTCCTACTTCTGGTACGCCGAGAGCCTCTTTCGGCAGCAGGCCTATGACGAGTCTGCCGCGGCATTCAAGACCTTCCTGGCCCAGCCGACCGCGCCGCGCCATGAACTCTTCGCCTTGGCACACTATGGCTTGGGTTGGTG
>JANMIM010000448.1:0-6767 GCA_031375795.1 Bacteroidota bacterium | reverse complement strand
CCCACACCATTCGGCGCATTTTTCAGGAGCACACGCTCCGGACCACCGGGAAAGTAGGCCAATCCATCATAGAAAACCATCCCATTGGAGATCGTGTTGAAAAAATACAAATTCAACGTGTTGGGCACATCATGTGCATTCCCGAGCGCATGGTTTTCACTGATGCCCCCAAGCGGGGTCGAGGTATTTAAATCAAAATACACATCATTCGGGATCAATTCATATTTCCCACACTGAAAAAACTGCATGTTTGCTGGGCCAAAGGCCCGGTTGAGGCGATCCAATTGGCCTGGCAAATTGTTGGGGTCGTAGCCGCCCGTGCCATTGGTGCGGGTGACGATGTGAAACGACACGGGGATGCGCCTTACCGCTCCACGCATCGTGGAGAGGTCAAAGTTTTGACGCGCCTCACGCGTCTCATCCATCAACCGCTGCGACTCTGGAGATGGCCTCGACCCACACAAAGATTGCGCCGAGGATGAACCCATCCCGATGCAAAGCCATAGCATTAGCAAGAGCCACAATTTTGCTTTTTTTGTTCTCATGATGATCTTCTTTTAATCGTTTCGTAAGTGAACATTGAATATTACGAGCAAACATCTCTTCTGTGATCGATGGTACAAATATGGAGGGGGGATCTTGGATTCGCAGCCCCACCTACCCCAAAGCCGAGATCGACGGACAAACGGGTCGTTTCATCTACCATTCGGGAATTTTTGCCCAGCATTTTGCCGCAAAACCCCTGCAACCCGCGCAGCACCTTCACTGATTCACAGGAAAGAGTTCCCCTTTAAACAGTATCCAAGCTCCCCCATACCCGTGAAAAACCACATTTCAGGGCCCGTCATCTTTGTATCGGATCGATCGCAAGCCGATGGGTCTGGGCGCTACCCGAAAAGCCCATGCAAGAGTAGGGACAAAATTATTCCTTCAACAATATGCCAGATTTAGTGCAAGAACTGAACAGCCTCGACTTCAGCGTGTACATCGGCGGACCCTTGCAAGCAGCCATCAAGGCGCAGCAGGATGCCTCGATGTCGCAGGTCGAGTTCATCAAGGCGGTCGGTTTTCAACCCGATCCCGCTTCAAACCCGGGAGCTCCCAAGCCGCCGATGATCCGATACGTGGACTTTGCCTACGCAAAATCCAAACCCAACCCCAATTTCGGGAGCACCTCCACCACCCTGCCGCCGGGCACCAACACCACCTCGCCGACCCTCACGGAAAATACCACCCTGAAGGTGCCCTTCATCACCATGCTCACGATGCCCGCCATCCGCATCGAGGAAATCACGATCGATTTCAACGCAAAATTGTCCTCGGTCGAGACCAAAAATGTAGCCTCGGAATTCAATGTGAGCGCGGAACTCGGCATCAATTTCAGAAGGGTGAATTTCAAGGCCACCACATCCTACAAGCGCACTGCCAATACCGGCAGCTCGGTTGAAAAAACCTATTCCCTCGCGGTGCATGTGCGTGCCGTGAACGACGAGCTGCCTGCCGGACTGGACCGCCTCTTGAACCTGCTCGAAGACTCGATCAAGGCCGGGTAATTTCACATCTGTCACAAAGGATTGGTCGATTTTCGGCCAATCCTACTTTTTACAAAAAATATTATGGCACAACTCAATGAATACCTCGGGAGCATCGTCTCCAGCATCACCAATGCACGTGTGATGTCTGACATACAATCTGTGAAAGTCGCAGAGGAGTATGCAAAACACAATCTGTTGCAGCATTTTTCCATCCCACGCATGCGCATCCAAGACGTCGAACTCACGATTCCAATTGCCTTGGAAAATGCGCAGGAAAAAACCGAGACGGTGATCGAGCCTTTTGATCAGCCCAAATTTGCAGCATCTGCCTATACTGAAGTCGTCAATTCGCTGGGCCTCACCAAAATTTCTGCCACGGTCGCCCGCAATCTCAAGGCAGAGATTGCCGCCAAAACCACGACGCTCCAGGAATCATTGCGCACGGGCAAAGACATAGCCGCCGTCGAGACTTTTGCCAGTGACCTCCTCCACACCGCTGTGCGAATGCACTTCCAACGCACCTACGAGGAGCTCGTCGCCAATGCCAACCAAGCCCAATCTGCCCCACAAAGACAAAGCGTCGCTCCGCCCGCCGGTTTCGTGGCCTCCACCGGCCCTACCGAATTGCCCCCCAATTTCACGATGACCAACGCAAAGGTCGCCGTCGCCAAAAAGCTCGGCACACAATTCAAGGTCGTGTCCCAGACCAAGGCCCTGGGCACACTCGACTTCATCGTGGAGGCCAGCAAAATGCGCGACCAAAAACCCGAAAACATCATCTACATCAAGATGAAAATCTCCGAGGAGGGCATGGAATGGCACCGCAGCGAGGACGGAAAAGGCGGCATCGAAAAGACATTGCAACCCGAATAACGAAGCCCATGAAACCATCAAAATTGGATTTGAGCGATGTCTTGCAAGCCAAGTTGCTGGAATTTCCATCGCTTGTGACCGAGCTCGAGCAGCGGCAGCCTGCTTTCATGGAGCATCTGCGTGCTTGGATGCTGAGCCTGGAGGAAATCTTCAAACTCTACGGCATCCCGCAGGCCGCGGAGATTGCGGGGGTCAGGAGCAAGATGACGGTTCCTGCCTACACTGAATTGGGCAGGGCACCGCTCAGAAAAGCGCAATTGAAGGCGGCAGCCGAGGCCCTCGACGCGTTGCAACAGACCGTGATGCAGGTGGCACAGCCGATTGCGCAGCGCATCGAGGAGTGCAACGAGGTCGTGTTGCAATTGCTGGCCATTTCCAGGGTGAGTGGAGAATTGCCAAACGTCTGGAATATTGCGGCGGAATATGCGGTTTACAATTTGTGGGATGCACTGTTGAAAGTTCCGCAATTTCACGGCGGAGTCGTGAAGCTACAAACCCACTTTCCACTGGAGGACATTTTCAGGCTATTCGTGCAGGAGATGCAGAGCGACCGCTGGGAGTTGCAAGGCGTGATCACCTAATGCCCAAGATCACCGGATCACGATCGTTTTTGCATCCCTTGCGCAGGCATTGAAGTAGCCGAGCCCGCCACCCACGATATTGGTGTAGGGATTGGCGGGGGCGCTGCCGCTGCCAGGGCCTTGGTTGGTGCCAAAGCTGGAAAAGTATTCAAAAACGCCAGCATCGATGCACTGCATCTCCAAATGCAAGGTGTCGCCCACGACAAGTTCGGCGCCGAGGCCAGGCAAAAATACCTGGGCCTGCTGCCCGTCAAAAAAGTCGTCGTTGCTCACGATCGACCCCTCCTGCCGAATTCCATCGATCATCGATACAAAACGGTATTGGTTCTTGACACCGACCGGATCCTGGATCACGACGATGATGGGATATCGCGTCCCGCCAAAGAGCGAAGCCTGCTGGTTGAAGACCGTGTCCAGGGGCACGACTTGCGGCATCGTGCTCACAGCCGTAAAAACCTCGCTTCCTACATTTACCGTGAGGGTATAGGTATGTGTGGGCCTGCCGACGAGTCCCGTCGAAGCATAATATCCAGGCGAGGTTTCCAGCAAATTGTAGGAATTGCCCTCGTCGTCGACAATGCTGACCGTGGCGCCCTGCACCTCCGGAAACACATTGGCATCGGAGATGCCTACGCTCCTGCTCAGGTGCACAATATGGGGGCCGGGCCCATTGGTGACCTCGCCCTCGATCACGACCTTGGAAGGTGCCTGATCGATGTCGACCTCGATCACCTTGGTGCAGGAAACCAAGCCCGACAAGGCCGTCAAAAGGATCAAATATTGCGTGAACTTCTTCATGGGAATCATCGATCAGAATTTGAAATTGTAGGTGATGGAGGGAACCCAACGGAAAAGGCTGGTCTGCACGATTTGCGTCTTCGTGGGATCGTTGGGGTCGTTTTGAAAATCGATGGAATAGGGATTTTGGCGACCGTAGACATTGTAACAGGCAAAATTCCAGGAATTTTCATACTTGGGCCTGGGCTTTCCATTCACGGTGCAGCTGATGTCCATGCGATGATAGGCCGGCATGCGGTAGCCATTGCGCTCGGTGTAGAGGTAATGCAATTGGCCATCGACATAATATTTCCCGGTCGGGAAGGTGACTGCATTTCCAGTGCGGTACACAAATGTCGCGGCAACCGAGACGCGCTTGCTGATGTCATACATGCCCACCACGCTCACGTCGTGCAAGGCATCCTGCTTGGCTTTGTACCAATTGCCATCGTTGATCTGTGCAATCTGCCGCTCCGTGCGCGACAGGGTGTAACTGACCCAACCCGTGAAAGCGCCTTTTTTCTTTTTCAGGAACAATTCCATGCCATAAGCCCGACCCTTGCCAGTCACCAATTCGCCCTCGATGAACTCATTGGCCTGGATGTCAGCCCCATTGCGCAGGTCGAGCTGGTTGTACATCTGCTTGTAGTAGAGCTCGCCGCTGGCTTCAAACATGTTTTCCTTGAAGTTTTGGAAATAGCCGACCGAGACTTGGTCGGAAATCTCCGCTTTCACATTTTGGCTGCTCAGGATCCATACATCCGTCGGATTGGTGGCGGTCGCATTGCTCACCATGTGCAGGTATTGCGCATTGCGGGTGTAGGCGGCCTTGAGCGAACTTGCGCCGCCGACCGTGTAGCTGAGCGAGAGGCGCGGCTCGGGGTTGATGTAGTTTTGGATAAATTTGCCGGCATCGTATTGTGTGGTGTCGATCACATTGCCCTCGGCATCATACTTGTAAAAATCGCCGCCCCCGAGTTGGTTGAACATCGACACGCGCAGGCCATAATTGACGTGCAGCCGCGTCGCCGGCGCCCAGTCACCCGCAAAAAATGCCGCAGATTCCAGTCCTGAGCGGTCTTGCACCGTAGGCGGCTGAAAGGTCGCCGTGTCGCTCAGCGTCACCTGCCCGGGCGTGACGGTATGGTGAATGCTTTGGAATCCCATGCGCAAATTGTGCTTGGGCGTCGCAAAATATTGAAATTCCTGCTTCACATTAAAATCCCGAATCCCAGATGTGAGGCTAAACTCGGCAGCACTGCTGGAAATGCCGACTTCGTAATCGTAATCGCTGTAGATGAGCGATGTATTGCTGAACCATTTGCTGCTGATCAGGTGGTTCCAGCGCAGCGTCGCCGTCTTGTTTCCCCAGTTGATCCCAAAGGCCCCCAAGCCCAATTTGTCGCGCCCGAAATAGCCCGACAAGTACAGTTTGTTCTTGTCGTTGAGCGCATAATTGGCCTTCACGTTCACATCGTAGAAATAGAGCTTCGTGTCCTTGAAATCGGGATTGGGCGACAATTTGAGGAACATGTCTGCATAAGTGCGGCGGCCGGTGATGAGAAACGAGCCCTTGTCCTTCACGATGGGGCCCTCGACGTTCAAGTGCGAGGCGATGATGCCGATGCCGCCGCTCACATGGTATTTTTGGTTGTTGCCGTCATTCATCTTCACGTCGATCACCGAGCTGAGTCGGCCGCCATATTGCGCTGGCGCGGTGCCCTTGTACAACGCGACGTCCTTGATGGCATCGGAGTTGAAGGTGGAGAAAAATCCGAGCAGGTGATAGGCATTGTAGACAGGGGCCTCGTCGAGCAAGATCAGGTTTTGGCTACTCTCGCCGCCGCGCACGTAGAGTCCGCCGCTGCCCTCGCCCGTGCTCTTCACGCCCGGGAGCAACTGCATCGTCTTCAAGATGTCGCGCTCCCCAAAAAGCACCGGCACCTTGGCAATCTCGCGCATGTCGAGCTTGTTCACACCCATTTGCGCCTGCGTCACGTTGTCGTCGTCCTTTTCTGTTGTGATGAGCACGTCGTCGACCTGCGTGCTTTTTTCCAGCAGTCCCACCTCGATGCGTTGGTCTTGGTTCAGACCGAGCGGCACCGCCAGGGTATCGTAACCCAAGTAGTCGGCGCGGAGGATGTATTCTCCCGCGGGCAAGGTGATGGAATAAAAGCCATATTCATTGCTGTAGGCACCGCCGGCCGTCGCCCCGCCGGCATCGGTGACCCTCAGGAGCACGCCGATCATGGCCTCGCCCGTGGATTTGTCCTTCACGGAGCCGCTGACGGTGTATTTGGATTGGGCCTGCACGACGATGGCCGCAAGCAGGCAGAGGAGGAAGATGGAGAACTTTCGCTTCATGGCCCAAGATTCGGCAGAAATGGCTTAGCGGTTGGGGATTATCGGGGAATTGTGCAAAAGTATCGGGCAAAGTTGGGGAGGGAAGTTGAGAGTGGAGAGTTGGTAGCTTATACTGTGGTTTTTTGTTCAGAGATCAGAGTTCAAAGTTCAGAGTTGCGATGCTGTTTCCTGCGCTCTGCGGACCGGCGCCTATCGCGCCGCGTCCCGCACCAAAGGTCGGGGATCAGAAATCGGTGCGTCCTTTGCGGTCTTGACTCTCAGCCGCTCGTTTGGCTCTGCGAACCTTTGCGCTCGGCGCCTGTCCTGCTGAGTCCCGCACCAAAGGTCGGGGATCTCAAATCGGGGCGGTTTCATTTTCAGCTGAGTGGGTTGAGAGATGGGAATGGAGCGTGGAGTATGGAGGGTGGTGGGAAGTTCTGAGTTGTGGGAGCGATCATTGCAATCCACGAGCCATTTGTGACCGATGGGGAGCCTAGGAGTCGCGGTTAAATAAGAATTATCTACTCTTGAGGCGTCATTATTTCAATTGGACAAGATGAAAAAACACCTCTCAGCAGTATTTTTGTGCGTCGTGGCAATGTTGGTTGCCACAACCGATACATCGGCGCAGGCAGTTACCTGGGCCAAAAAGTTGGAC
>JANMIM010000441.1:0-1382 GCA_031375795.1 Bacteroidota bacterium | reverse complement strand
GATCATGCTGCTGCTGGTGGATATGTGGATGGTAGGTGCCCTGATGGAGGAGGAATACGAAAGAATTTGGATTTGGAAAACCAGCACGATCAAAGGCGATGGCCCGATGGGACCCAATGAGGCATTTTGGTACTGGGTGGACAATTGGCTGGTGGGATGGCTCATAATGATCGTGCCCAGCAATCTAGCATTGGCATTTGTGCATGTGCCACGCATCTTCAAGAAACCCAGCCTCCTGAACGATGTCGCCCTTGCTTTGGAATCTTTTGCGCTGCTCGCCATTTTCACCGTGGCTATTTTTCCTTACAGTCGACATTTTCGGATTTGAATTTCCAGATCCTTACGCCTCCCATTTTTTCCCTAAATTGCTCGCATGAACGAGGCAGCTCATCACCCAGACAACATCTTGGAAGTCATCGGCTTGGAAACCCAATTCCAGACCGAGGAGGGCATTTTGAAGGCGGTGAAGGGCATTTCCTTTAACCTCAAGCGTGGCGAGACCCTGGGTATCGTGGGCGAATCTGGCAGCGGCAAGAGCGTCACGGCGCTCTCGGTGATGAACCTGATTCCCAGCCCGCCCGGCAAGATCGCCGGCGGTCACATCCATTTCCAATCGCCCACAGCGGGCTGGACCGACCTCGTCGGGCTACTGGTCGACGACCTGCGCAAGTTTCGCGGCCGGGAGATCTCGATGATCTTCCAAGAGCCCATGACCTCGCTCAACCCGGTATTTACCTGCGGATACCAAGTGATGGAGGCCATCTTGCTGCACCAAAAATGCAGCAAGGCGACCGCCAAGCAGCAGACGATCGCACTGTTCACACAGGTGCAACTGCCCCGACCCGAGGCCATCTTTGATGCCTATCCCCACGAGATCAGCGGCGGGCAAAAGCAGCGGGTCATGATTGCAATGGCGATCTCCTGCAATCCCAGCATCCTAATCGCCGACGAGCCCACGACCGCGCTCGACGTGACCGTGCAAAAGACCATCTTGGAGCTGCTGCTGGACTTGCAGCAGCGCAATGGCATGGCCATGATGTTCATCACCCACGACCTGGGCGTGGTCGCCGAAATCGCCGACAAGGTGCTCGTGATGTACAAAGGTGAGGTCGTCGAGTTTGGCACGGTTTCCGAAATTTTCAAGAATCCACGGCATCCCTACACAAAGGGCCTCCTCGCCTGCCGCCCCCGCACAGACATCCGCATGATGCGCCTGCCGGTGATCGCCGACTTCATGCGCGTCGGCAGGAGCGGCCAACTCGAGGAAATCGAAGGCAATGTGGAGAAGGTCATTGCAGCCGCTGTCGTGAGCCCCGAGGTGCATCGGCAGCGTCAGGAAGCCTTGCAAGCCAAGCAACCGATCCTCGAGGTGCACAACCTCA
>JANMIM010000424.1:0-2938 GCA_031375795.1 Bacteroidota bacterium | reverse complement strand
GGTGGTAGGTGCCGGGCATGCTGTTGTAGTAGTCGGCATAGTGAAACACCGGGGGAATGCAGGTGTTGTTGGTCCAGACATAGGTCGGCATCACGTTGCACCAATCCAAGCCAAAGAATGCGGGGCCGGGATAGCCATTGGGGCCATAGGAGCAGGGTGGGGGCGGCGGGATGCAGGTGGTGCAGGGCGGTGGCGCGCAAGTCGTGCAAGGCGGCTGTGGGTTGCAGTCGACGCAGGTTTCGACGAGGCAACCTGAGAAAGCCATCGACGAGAGCAGCACCATCAAGATGGCCAGTGGGGTAGAGAGCAGCATTCGTTTCATAAGACAATATTTTTTCGGTGGATGAAACATCTTTCTGCATCTCTCTGGTCAATGCACGTGCCAGTCGTGGCGCGTCTTGGAGGGCGCCAAGCCCTAAACCGATTCAGAAAATCTGATGTAAGGCATCGCTCGTGATGGCCGGAGCGCCTGCTTTTGTAAGTCTGTCCTGTTTATAGGTCTCTGGTGTCCACATTGCTGAAGAGGTATGAAAATCAAGTGGTTCGAGCACCCGCATCCCTATGTTAACGAATTTGCCCAAACTGTTAACATTGGGGGTGCATTTTGAGGTGGAACGATTGATTGCCCACATGGGTCATCGCGCATGAAATTGCAGGAAAATAGGCCGTAAGGTGCTTTTGAGGGCGATTATAATGTTTGGTGAGACGTTTTTCAGAATTAACACCCACTAAATATCCTGTTTACAATTCCTCGGTTGCTTTGCGCATGGAAAAACGAGTAGCAAAAATACTTCTGACCTGTCTACTTTGGATCGGACTCGGTGCGAGCTCATTTGCTCAAAACGGCACGATCTACGGTAGAATCACCGACAAGAGCAATCAGAATCCCATCGAGACGGCCACGGTTTTTGTGCAAGGCACCTCAGCAGGCGCCTTGACCGATGCCAGCGGCGTTTTTGTGGTGGAGGTGCCGGCCGGGACCTACTCTGTGATTGTGAAAATGACGGAATACAAGGACCTCATCATTCCCGATGTGGTCGTGGTCGCAGGCAAGAAGGTCGAAGTCAACAGTGCTTTGGAGGTCTTTGGCTCGACGATGGATACCGTGCAGATCACTACCCCGATCCTCAGAAACTCCAACGTGGGCGTGATGTCATTCAGAAGATTGGACGATGGCATGGTCGTGGGCGTGTCGGCGATGGACATCACGCGTTCCCCCGATCGCAATACGGGCCAGGTCTTGCGTCGCATCAGCGGTGCCAGCATCCAAGAAAATAAGTTTGTGATCATCCGTGGATTGAGCGACCGCTACAACGTCGCCCAGATCAATGGCATGCCCCTGCCCAGCACCGAGCCAGACCGCCGGGCATTCTCCTTTGACATCTTCCCTGCGGGCATGCTCGACAACCTGATCATCCAGAAGACCGCCACGCCCGACCTGCCCGGCAACTTTGCCGGCGGCGTGATCCAGCTCAACACCCGCGACATCCCTGAAAAGAGTTTCGCCAACGTTTCCTTTTCGGCCAATTACAATGCTCAGAGCACATTCAAGCCATTCAATACCTACAGCGGCAGCAAAAACGACTGGCTGGGAGATGGCGCCGCAGCCAGGGAGTTGCCCAGCGACCTGCCCAACACCAAGGATTTCAAGGAGATGCTTTCAGCCTCTGAAACGCGCTACTCCGCCTCCAAGCTGCTCCCCAATCGGTTTGCCACACAGCCGGGTATGCAAGCGCTGCCAGGCATGAACTTGAATCTGGGTCTGGGAAGCCACAAGAATTTTGGGCGCAGCGACTTGGGCTTCATCGCCGGTGGACTGTACCAATATTCACAACGCCTCATCGTGTCTGAGCGTGCAGACTTCAACCTGGACACGACCCGCATTTTCCAATATACCGACAACCAGTACCGGGAGGATGCACAGCTGGGAGGATTGATCAACCTGGCTTACTCGTTTGACAGCACGCAGCGCATCTCGATCAAGACAATGTACAACCAGACGGGCGAGGACCTCTTTGTGGATCGCTCGGGGATCGACTACGACAATCAGCAAAATGTGCGCGCCACGTCGATGCAATACACGGGCACCAAACTGCTCTCGGGGCAGTTGTCGGGTAGCCATCGCATCACCAGAAAGGGCATCGAGCTGCGCTGGGGCGGCAGCTATAGCAACCTCAAGCGCACAGTTCCCGACTTGCGCCGCATGTATTATACACAGTTGTTTGGCGACAGCGTGTACAACGCCTACGTCTCGCCCGGCGCACCATCGCCCAACTATGCCGGCCGCTACTATGGAGCGCTCGACGAGACGATCTGGGGAGCAGATGCCAACTTGGCACTGCCCTACCACATCGGCAATTTCAACCAGAAATTGCATGGTGGATTTTCCTCGCAATTGCGTGACCGCACTTTTGATGCGCGCGTGTTTGGCTACGTGATCGGTCGCACATCTACCTTTGACTGGAACCGCCTTACCGAGAGCCAAGACACGATTTTTGAAGAAGACGCCATCGGGCCAGACGGTTTCAGACTAGCAGAGAGCACTAACCCAAGCGACTCTTACACAGCCGGCTCCAAACTCGTGGCAGGCTATTTTCTGAGCGACAACCACCTGCCTGGCCGCGTGCGCGTGGTCTGGGGCGCTCGTGTGGAGCAGTTTCAGCAGCAACTGAGTACGATCTCTTTTGGTGGTGACACGATTGCGCTCGATACCACCACGATCGACCTGTTGCCCTCGCTCAATGTGAGCTGGGAAATCACCAAAAGCATGTTTTTGCGCGGCGCAGCCTCTCGCACGGTGAGCAGGCCAGAGTTTAGGGAATTGGCTCCTTTCAGTTTCTATGACTTCAATACCAGTTCATCGGTCTACGGCAACGACACCCTGTCGCGTGCACACATCTTGAACCTCGATGCCCGCTTTGAGATTTACCCAAAGGCT
>JANMIM010000414.1:0-2620 GCA_031375795.1 Bacteroidota bacterium | reverse complement strand
CTTGGAGCATATTGCGCTGGAGGGCAATCCCCTCTCACTGGCGATCGATGCCGCCCACCCCGAGGGAGAAGTCGAGCGCATCTTCAAGGAATTGCGGCGCAGCAAAGCCGGCAACGGTGATCGCATACGCTGGTTTCGTTTGGTGCAAGCGGATATTGCGTTGGTGGATGAGGAAGCGCAATATCAAATCGCAGGGGCGCTCGACAGTCCCCTGGCACAAGTGCGGGCAGCGGCCCGGCAATTGTTGCCGCAATGGTATCCCAGCCCCATTTCGTCCAAAATCCCCGGCCAAATCGCCTTTGCAGGCAACTTTCTCCAAAAAAACAAGTACCAGCGAGCGCTGCAAGATGCCGGATTCCAAATCCTCGCGCGGCACACACCGCAATGCATCGTCGTCTTGGGGGAGCGCCCCGGGCAGCTCGGTCAGCAAGCCTTCGCCGACGGAAATCCCATCGCCTACGAGGGCCACTTGCAAGCTTGGCTCAAGGCTGCGCAAGGCGAATTCCTGAGTGGAAAAACGGCCCGCGACCCGATGACGGAAAATTTGCGACGATTGATCAAGTCCTACCGCAAGGAAAACATTGAAATGGCCTTGGTCATGATGTCCAAGGCCGGGATTCCAAAGGAATTGCTCACGGAATTGCTCTCGATCAGGCTCTTTCACAGCGACTTGGAATTGCGGGAAATTGCAAATCAAGCCTTTGCACAGTTGGCCGATCGGCAAGTGCGCGCATTTGTGGATCGGCAGATTGCGCAACATTGGCATGCAGAGGGCAGCTATGTGATGCAGCCATTGGTCGAGGCGCTGCTGCGCAATACAGCACTCGATGCAGGCACCTTGATCGATGCGGCCGTCGCGTTGGCGGGTGGCAATATGGGCCTCGTACTGCTGCTTCCCGAGCAGGATCGATTGGCATTCTTCCAAAAATTTCTCAAGGACAAGCAGCTCAATCTCAGCAACCTGGGCCTGAAGACATTTCCAGCCGTCTTGGGTGAGATGCGCGACTTGCATTACCTCATGCTGTCGCGCAATCAATTGACGGCCTTGCCGCAAGACATGGCCCCGTTTGCCGCTTTGGAAATGCTGGACCTCGCCGAAAACCAACTCACTGTGATGCCCGAAAGCATCGGCTTATTGCGTCGTCTCAAGGGCCTGGATTTGTCACAAAACAGGCTGCGCAATTTGCCGGAATCCATTGCCAAAATGGAGTCCTTGGAAGCCTTGCGGCTGGACCGCAATCCACTTCTCGACTTGCCCAGTTCATTGCCCCATTTGGCGTCATTGGAGATGCTGGGTTTGTATGGCTGCAAGTTTCCCGCCTTGCCAGACTTGGTTTGGCAATTGTCGGGCTTGCGGTCAATGGATTTGGGCGAATGCAACCTGCGGGAATTGCCCGCGCAAATCGGGGGTTTCGCGCACCTCGAGAGCCTGGCATTGCGCGACAACCCGCTGGGGAATTTACCGGAATGGATTGGGGAATTGCCGGCCTTGCGCTTCCTGGACCTATCGCTGTTGCAAGCGCGCACCCTCCCTGCGAGCCTGCATGGGCATGCCCGCCTCGAGCGCATCTACCTCATCCGCGACGAATCCATGGATTGGGAACAAGTGATCCCCATCCTGGCCAGCATGCCGCGCTTGCGCTACGCCTACCTGCGCGGCCGCAAGATCGTGCGCAATATCCAGCTGCTCATCGAGGAAAAATTGCCGCGGGTCAGGGTGATTTGGAATGGATAGGCAATGCTTCATTCCAAAACCAACCGCCGCCGCAAACTCCCTTGCCGACTCGCAAACTCCACGATATAAACTCCATGCGCCCAACCCTTGCCATCGACTAGCAAGGCTTGTCCATGCATTTCACCTGCATAAACCTGATGGCCCACGAGATCCAGAATGCGCACATGCTGCTTGCCCAATTCCGGGCCTATCACGCTGACCTCAAACACATTGTGTGCCGGATTGGGGGCGATGGAGATCGACGTAGAGGCCGCATCCTCCCAGCCCTCCGCGATGATCATTTCGCTTGCCGTGTCTGAACCGCAGGCGTTGCTGACGATCAGGATCACCAAATGTTCGGTACCACCCATGTAGGTATAAATGGGATTCTCCAAATTGCTCGTGCCCCCGCCGTCCCCAAAATCCCAGAAGAAATTGGTGGCTCCGATGCTCGTGTTGGTGCAGAAGAGGGTCAAGCCGTTGGTGACCGTGCCAAACCCTGCAACCGGCACATCCAAAACCTCCAAATCCGTGCCATTGTCGGGCCCGACCACGATGGGATCGCTTGCGCGCACGCGGATGCGGTAGCCCGTGGCGGGTGGCAAATTGGCGGGGATCACGCCCATGATATCGCCAGAATTGAAGGCGCTCACGCTGCCCACGACCTGCGCCGCAGAGAAATCGCCCGTGCTGTCTGAGATCTCTGCCACAAATACATTCGCACTGCAAAAATCGTCGACGGTGGTGTAAGCCACCCGCACGGAGTCACCTGCGCAATATACTGTCGGCGAAAGCAGGCTCGTTTGCACCGCATAAACGGTACCATTGATGATGCTGTCGATGATGCCCTGACTCAGGTTGTGGTAGCTGCCGCTGTAACCCGTGCGCAATTCCTCGGCACGCACC
>JANMIM010000388.1:0-5085 GCA_031375795.1 Bacteroidota bacterium | reverse complement strand
GGCTCGGAGAACTTCATGGAAGTCTCCGTGGGTCCCGACAGCTTGTATTACTTCGCGGGAATGTACCGCACCTGGAACTACTGGACATTTGGCAGCACCTACGACATTCGCAGCCTCGGCAAAGGCTATGACGATGCCATTTGGGTGCGCTCAGACGGCCATGGCCACATGGACCACAAGGCCATCGCAGCAGGTAAATACGTGGATGTAGCCACAGCGATCGACCTCATCGGCGACAGCTTGGTGGTGATGGGAGGTTCGTTTCAAGACACCTGCTATTTCCGTGACTCGATGATCTACAAGGTCGGCTCGTTTGACGATGACATCTGGGTCGCGTGCTACGATGACACGGGCGCCTACAGATGGGTGGTGCAAGGGGCGAGCAAGGCCAAGGACAAGGTGACCGCCATTGTGACCGATCCGGCAACTGGGGACATCTATGTATCCGGCATCTTTGACAGCGTGCTCGTGTTTGGCGGCATCCAATTGCTCGGCAGCGGGAATTTGGACGGCTTCGTCGCCAAGATTTCGCTCGATGGCACGTTGCAATGGCTCAAGAAATTCGGGGGTGTCGGCTTTGATGCTGTGAGGGACCTGCGCATGATGGCAAGCGGCGAAGTGCTGGTGACGGGCTATTTCCAGCGGCAAATGATGCTGGATGGCTCCATGAGCCTCAACCTCACGGATACCTTGGATCAAAATGCCTATGTCGCAGTCATAGACGACGCCGGCAATACACGCTGGGTGCGGGGTTTCGGTGGCGACTCGCCTGATCAGGGGTTTGCGGTGGACGAGGATGCCGCAGGCTACATTTATGCCCTGGGCACCTTCAATGGCATGGGCAGGTTTGGGCAGGTCTCTGTGCCGTCCAACGGCTCCGAGGACGTGTACCTGATGCGCATGAACAGCAATGGAGCCGTGATCGCCCCTGAAGGTCAGCATCCTAGCATCAGCAGTGTGGCCGTTTGGCCCAACCCGACCCAAGACTTGCTCAACATCAATTTCGAGATGCCCCGCAGCTCGGAGGTCACGATCGAGTGGCTGGACCTGAGCGGCAAGTTGCTGCAAAGGCAGGAGCTTGGCAGGCGTGCTGCAGGCTTGGTCACGGCCCAAAGCAGTCTTGGCTCATTGCCCGCGGGCTTGTACCTCTACCACATCGTGGCAGCAGGTGGTTCATACACCGGCAAGGTCGCCGTCACCCACTAGATTTTCCAAGGCCATCCGATTTGCAAGCAGCTTCTCGACGACGATCTTGTCGACGGGAAAGCGAAAATCGGCTGCATTCAAGTCACCTAGCTGCACCCATCTGAAAGCTTGCTGGTCGCCGGGCCCATCGCTGTACCCATGCAGGCGATCGGTCACCGCCACCTGCAGCGGCTCGGCGAGGCTGACCAAATAATAGATGCTGATGAGCTGCTCCCGGGGATCAAAGGCCGATATTTGCAGGAAATCATTGGCGTAAAACAAGCCCAAGACATTGATGTGGGTGGCTGTTTCCTCCATGAATTCCCGTTTCACGGTGTCGGCCAGGCCCTCACCCAAATGGTGTCCACCTCCGGGAAACTTGGTCATCAAGATCCCTCCACGCTTTTCGTCGGTCAGGAGTACCTCGCCCGCCACGTTCAGGCAGATGCCATAGACCCTGATATTGTACCGCTCGGGAAGCATTTCTGCGTCGTTTTTTTTAGGGGAATGAAACGAATTTGGGTTAATTTAGGGGCATCGCTCGCAATTCACAAAAGCGAATATGAGGAAAGTCACTTTTTTTTCATTGTTCATCCTGATGCTCTTGAGCAGCAATGCTTTTGGGCAAACCACGCCTCCCTTGAAGGTCGACAAAAAGATTCCTGTCACTGGCAATGAGAATTTTGACTTCATCTTCACACGTTCCGTGATGATCGGCAATGTGCCGACCGCTAGAATCGAAGGTACCCGTTCCGGCGCCTATAGCTTTGGAATTGGCTACGGCTTGCCTGTCGGCAAGGCTTTGTTGCTCAAGTTTGAGCCCCGCATCACGTGGTTCAAATTGTATTATCAATCTGGTCAGGAAGACAAGTGGCTGCCCAGTGCAGACACGAGCGCGACGCTGATCTCTGAAAAGCAACGTGTTTCCTACCTCGAGGTCCCTGTTTCATTGAAGTTCAAGCTGGCAAGGAACTTGGTGGACCGCTACAAGCTGCTTTTGGAGGCCGGCTTCAATTTTGGCTGGAAATTGGGCAGCACGAGCAAGGTCAGGCGTTACAGCGACGTGGATAGTGTCGGCACCTTCATCGGCCCCAAAATCACAACCAAGGTCAATGCCATCGAGGACTTGAGCATGTTTCGTTTCGGACCCTATGCGCGTCTTGGAACCAATTGGCTGTCGGTCTATGGATTTTACCGCATGAGCGAGGTGTTCAGGACCTATCGCAAATTTTCGCTGCCAGACGGCACGAGCAGAGCCTACCCAATCTACCCCCGCCTGGAAATCGGCGTCTCCATCGCACTATAATCCCGAGTCAGAGGCCTCTGGCCGAAGTACGCACGACCATTTGCCTCCGGCGAAAAGGCTGCAGATGAGAGGAAGCGCGGGCCTCCGGCCCGAACGCTGATCTTCTGCCCGCCGGAGCCTGCCCTGAGCTTGTCGAACGGGGCGGGATTCCAGGCATGTGGCTTGGGTTTGAATCTTTCGGATTTCTTTTCCTATAGCTTGTTTAGCTTCAATCAAAAATTCCGCCAGAGGCGGATTCTTGATAGCCATGTCCGCACCAATGGTCGGGGCTGGCTCTAACCGATTGACATTGACCCCAAAGGTCCATCATTTCCCGACAACCTACTTCTTTCCCATCGCGACGATGTTGTAGGTAAATGACGCCAGGAAATAGCGCGAAAGTGTGTTCACCGTCTCCTCTTGCTGGTAATTCAACTGCGCCGTACGGGTGATGCCCACGTTGCGGTTGAGCAAGTCGTAGGCCGCAACCTTGATTTCTCCACTGCCCGTCTTGAACACCCTTTTGGACAAGTAGGCCCGCCACAACGGTACGATCTGGTCACTGTTGAAGCCGCCACCGCTGTAGATGGAGCAATCCATCCCAGTCATGACCACAAATTTCTTGGGTAGGAAGACCGTGATCTCCCCAAACACACCGGAATTGAGGTAGCTCTGGTCCAATTGCTTGGCAGTGGCATATTTGCTCAGGGTGTAGCTCGTGCGGGCGCCCACCGAGCCGTCGAAGTGGTCTTTTTTCTTGTTTTCGATGCGAAAGTCGCCCGCCTCTGTGTACCGATTCACAAAATTTTCCACGCCATTGATGAATACGATGCTGCGGTTGAATGCACTGTTGCCGTTGAGCGTGACCTTGATCCGCAATTTCCTGATCGGCGTGCTGAAATTGGCGTTTACATTGCTGCTAATGTCATGGTCCACGTTCACGGGCATGGTCTGCTGTCGCAAGAGGCTGTCTACCGTGGTGAGCGAACTGATTTTGTTGCGGACATAGCTGCCATTGGCGGAAAGGAACAGGGAGGTGAAGGAAAACTGGTCGAAGAGCGAATAATTGAAATTGCCCCTGTGTGCGTATTCCGCGCCCAGGTCGGGATTTCCCACGCTCACGTTGAGCGGATTGCTGTTGTCGGGCACGGGTTGCAGCTGCGTGATGTTCGGTTCATTGATGCCCGTGCTGTATTTGAAGTTGAGCCGCTGATTTTTGCTCAGGGAGTACCTGAGGTCAAAACTAGGCAAGACATTCAGGAAAACCTTGTAGATCGGTGTATTCGTGAGCAGCAGCGTGCCGTCGAGCTCTGATTTTTGCACGGCTACGCCCGTGTTGATGTTGAGCGACTTGCTAAAGACCCTCCAATTCAGGCCTGCGCGTGCATATCGGAAGATCGACTCGTAGGAGTTGCTGAGCAGTGGATTGCGAACTGGATTGCTGCCATCGGGGTCGAGGTCATAGAAGCTCTTGTCGAGCGAATTGTTGGTTTGCTGATAGGTGCCCGTGCCATCGAGGACGCTGTGCTTGCCGAGCGGCTCTGAATAGGAGAGTACCCCGCCAAACGAAAGAAAGCCTTGATCCTGCACTTGGTTTTGATGCAGAGTGTCGCTGAATCCCGGAATCGAATCGTTGATTCTGAAGCCATTGATGGATTCGAGGTCGATGTTCTTGGACTGCGGGTTGTAGCGGAAATTTCCCGTGACCGATGCCGAGCGACCGCGCTTCGCAAACCGGTGCATCAGATTGAGGTTGGTGCTGGCGTCCTGTAGGCCGCCGTCACTGTAGGAGGATTGGTTGCTGGTATTTTGTGCGCCCCCAAAGATGTTGGAGGTCGTCAAGTTGTTGACGTCTGAGGTGGTGCCGCTGCTGGAAAGCCTGGCCCTCCAGGTCAGCTTGGTGAGACTGTCGATGTCGTGTTTCACAGTCATGTTCACCCGATGGCTATTGCTCAAGTCTTGCTGGGTGCCATCCTCGTCGGTCAGGTAGCTGCGGTCTGAGAGTACGGTCTGCTTGGTGGCGATGCGGTCCAAGTCCTTGCGCAGCGAGCTGTAGAAATAGCTGGTGGAGATCTTCGTTTTCTTCCCGACATCCCAGTTGCCACTCAAACCACCTGCGGCGGTGGTGTAGAAACCGCTATTGGGATTGGTGCTCAGGTTGAGTCCCATGCTGCGCGGGCCATTGTTGACGTCGCCGCCGTCGCCCCGCACCATATTTTGCATGCCGCCCACAAAGTTCATGTAGTCCTGGAAGGAGAATGCCTGCTGATTGGTATTGTTGGCTTGCCCCAGCAGCGACAACTGGCTCTTGTCGGCAAACCTGTTGAGGCCTACCTTGGCCTCAAACCGGTCCTTTGTTCCATATCCACCCGACACACTGCCGAAATAGCCTTTCTTGTATTCTTCCTTGAGCGTGAGGTTGATGGTGCGGTCGCGGGTACCGTCGTCCACACCCGTGAAGTCGGCCATTTCAGAGCGCTTGTCGAATACTTGTACCTTGTCCACGGCCCCCGCAGGCAGGTTTTTGCTGGCGACCTTGGGGTCGTCACCAAAGAATTCCTTGCCATCCACGAGCACCTTTGTGACCGTGGCATCACCACCGGTCGAAGTCGTGC
>JANMIM010000359.1:0-2904 GCA_031375795.1 Bacteroidota bacterium | reverse complement strand
TCGGTGACCTCGGGCACATCGCTTTGGCGGTAGAAAAAGCCCCTCTCCGTATCAAATCCGCAGGCGATCCATGCCGCGGCGACCGAATAGGTGTATTCGCGCAGGAGCACCGGGTCGTGCACCGTCGTGAGCGAATGCAGGTCGGCAATAAAAAAAAAGGCCTCATTGCCCGGCGAATTCGCCAGCTCGATCCCCGGAAGGATGGCCCCCAAGATGTTTCCCAGATGCGGGATGTTCGTACTCTGGATTCCAGTAAGTATCCGTGCCATAGTGATTTTTGAAGGGAGCAAAGGTAGTGAATAATGGAAAATGAATGATGGAAAATGGAGAATGGAAAATGGAGAATGGAAAATGGAAAATGGAAAATGGAGAATGGAGAATGGAAAATGGAGAATGGAAAATGGAGAATGGAGAATGGAGAATGGAGAATGGAAAGTGGAGAATGGAAAATGGAGAGTTGTGGGGGAGGTAGCAGGTAATAGGTAGGAGGCGTGCGACCCACTTGCTACCTTCTACCTACTACCTGCAATCCAAGCACTTGAATTTGTTATGCATGCAGCGTACATTAGGGGATGGAAAATCGGAAGTAAATCAACATGTCCATCAACCCGCTTGAAATTGACCCGGTGATCGGCTTTGCGATCCCGTTTTTCCTGATTTCCATCGGGATCGAGGTGCTGTTGCGGCGGCGCGAGCACCTGCCTGCCTACGTGCCCGGCGATGCCTGGGCGAGCATCGCGATGGGGGTGGGGAGCGCGGTCATCAACCTGGGAACCAAGACATTGGCGTTCATGGCGATGGTGTGGTTGCATGCACATCGCCTGCTCGACATTCCGAATGTCTGGTGGAGTTTTGTGCTGCTGATTTTCCTGGAGGACTTTACATTCTACCTGCACCACCGCAGTTGCCACGAGATCCGGCTGTTTTGGGCGGCGCATGTGAACCATCATTCCAGCCAACAATACAACCTGGCGATTGCCTTGCGGCAAAGTTGGGGCGAACTGTTTCACAAATATTTTTGGTGGATGTGGCTGCCTTTGATCGGTTTTCATCCGCTCTCGGTGATCATGTGCATGACCATCAGCCTCATTTACCAGTTTTTCCAGCACACCGAGGTGGTTCGTCGTTTGCCTGGATTCATCGAATTTTTCTTCAATACGCCGAGCCACCACCGCGTGCACCACGCCAAGAATGTGCGCTACCTGGACCGCAACCATGCTGGTATCTTGATCATTTGGGACCGGATGTTTGGCACCTTTGAACCTGAGCGCGACGAGGAGCATGTGGTCTACGGCATCACCACCGACATCCACACCAACAATCCGCTCAAGATCGCCAGCCACGAGTACATCAATCTGTTTCGCGATGTGGCAAAGGCGCCCGGTTTGAAGGCCAAGTTGATGTACATCTTCGGGCCGCCCGGATGGAGCCACGATGGTAGCACGCAGACCGCCCAGCAGATGCGGGAGGGCATCGTACAGACGCTGGAAAGCGGGCCCAAGTGATTTGGGACGAATGCCATGGAATTGTTCCACCATCACATGGTGCTGCAATGGATTGAGGAAACAACTTATTCACCCAACACATAATACTCATAATCAAGCTGCTCGGCACGCAACTCGGGGGGCAGGTCGTCGGCGGTCAGGTCACTCATGCCCGTGGGGGAATAAAAATACAGCTTGAAAGTGGGCCGGGCCTTCCATTGCAGGGAGTATTCGGCAAATTCGGGGTCCTTCACGATGCCGAGCGTGAGCCATAGGCTCAGCATTCCGCCCAACATTGACGCAAATGCAATTACAAGCAGTGTTTTTCGCATGGTGGCTGGATCGAAGTCTTTGAATTCTTGACCTTGGGCAATACGGAAATACGGCCAAGCTGTTGGCTGACTTGAACCTGTGGAAATAAAATTTTTCGTATGACTATCCGGATGATTACCAGTAAAGGTCTTTTTCAAGGAGGACTTGGTTTCCAATTGCTCCGGATGCCAGCAATTCTGTCTGGTTGCCTAAAGGTCCTTCCAGGATGACGGCCAAAGGCCGTGAAAATGCGTCGAAGACGCCAAACATCACAACTGCGTTGTCATCCTGTAAGGACCCTTAGGCAACACGGTTTACTGGCAAGGTTCCGGATAGTCATATTTTTCGCTCCGAAACGCTTGGATTCCTACGTTTGCCCCAATAAACTCAAAGCAATTGCACGACCTCTACCTCCACGCGACGATTCTTCGCGCGGCCGATCTCGGTGGATTCGTCGCCGACGGGCTTGGAGGCGCCATAGCCTGCGGTCTGCATTTGCCTACCGCCGATGCCGTTTTTGAGGAGCCAGTCCCTTACACGGATGGCGCGGCGCTCGCTCAGCTCCTTTTTGGTGCTGAGGTTGCCGGTCGCGTCGGTGTGCCCACTTATCTCCACCTTCACATTGGGATTGGTTTGAAGGAAAAACTTGAGCCTGCGCAATTCGGGTTCCGACTCAGGCTTGAGTTCGTAGCTGCCGGTTTCAAACACGATGAGGTTCAGGATCACCTTGCTGCCGACCCTGATCGGCTCCAAGACGGGCTCGATGCGCATTTCGGGTCCGCTGGCCAGGAGGGAATAGTCAAGGTCCTGGCCATAAAACATATAGCCCGGCGCACTGAACATCACGGAATATTTGCCTGTGAGCGGCAGGTCCATTTGGTACCAGCCCGAGGCCTTCTCGTTTTTCATTTTCTTGGCTGCCGTGAGGGTGGCGTTGTCGGTGAGGATGATGTCGGCCACGACGGGTTCACCAGTCGCGGCGCTCTTCACCGTTCCCTCCATGTAAGGGAGGCTGTGCAGGACATTGTCCTTGTCGTCGCCCGGGTCGCCAAAACGCAGCATCCAGAAGTCGTTTCCTTCATCCTTGTGCAGCGCCAGCAAGTCGCCC
>JANMIM010000345.1:0-4384 GCA_031375795.1 Bacteroidota bacterium | reverse complement strand
GTTGGAGTAGCTCGTGAGCAGGCTCATCGTGAGCTCATTGGTGGCAACCGGTGCGGCGAGGTCATTGTCTTTGATGTACAAGAAGTGTGCTGCGGTGGCTGTGGCGGTACCGTTGTACAGGGCAGTAAAGGCCAATGCAAGGTATTCATCACGCTCGGGCAAGACGTCATTGACTACGGTGATGGTGATTGTTTGGGCACCCGAGGTATTGGCGGGGACTACCAAGGTGGCCGGACTCAGGCTGTAATCCGCAGGGCTGGCGGCCGTCGAAAACGGGAGCGCCGCGACTTGCAACACGATTTGGGAGTTGTTGGGGTTGGTGACGTTTACAGTGACAGTGATGCTGCCCGCGTTTTCGTTCACGGTTTGGTTGGTGGTTGCAAAGGCCAGCGTCGCTGCAGGAGCGGCAGAGGACAATGCGATGGCGGTGACGGCATTGGTATGTGCCCCGGCTAGGGCCCAAGTGCGCGTGGTCGTGAAGCTGCCGGTGCTCGGATTGAATGTGCCGGTAGTGGCCTGGATCACTTGGGCCGAGGCAGCATCGGGTGCCAGAAAGCTCGTGGATTGAAGCTTGCCACCTGCATACAGGTCATTGATCGGCAATTGGTAACCGTCCAGGCCGCCATTCACCAGGGCTGTCCCGATCGTGGTGCCGTAGAAAATCGCATCGACAGGCACGGTCGAATTGGTGATCGAGGCGACCGGGAGCGCGAAGACGCCGATCCCATCGGCGTTGGTTCCGCCATTGCCGATCACACCACCTGTATTGGCGAGTCCAAGGCCGTCGCCGGGCGTGGTACCCGTATTGATGGCCCTCAAAATCGTGCCCGTCGGGGCCATCGAGCTGCCACCGATGTAGACGACATCGCCTGCATTGACGATGCCAGAGGTGATCTCGAAGGCGTAGCTCAGGTTGGCGCCAGCGATCCATCCAGCGTTGGTGCCGGCTCCATTGTTGCAGGCAATCACCGTGTAGGGGGTCGTCGCAAAATTGATCGTACGGGTAGCGACCAATTCCACAAATTCAAACGGAGAATCGGTGCCAGCTGGATTGGGCAGCATCTCCGAGATCAAAAGGCCCGCCCCATTCTGTGCGTAGACAGTCAGGGCAAATAGCGTTGCAAAAAAAGTAGCGAATAATTTTCTCATGTAATTTCGTTCAATGATGTCACTCAATTGAAAGCAGCATTGCGCCTCAATACTTAACTTGTGTTGGCAGCATTCGGCGCTTGCAAACTTTCCTGCAAAGCAACATCCTAAGGGCGCGGCAGATGTGAACAAAAGGACAAATCAATTGCCCCAAATCGTTACGATTGTTCTCAAGACGCGTTGGCAGAGACGGGTAGGTTTTGCTTGAATGATCTGTGGCTTCGGTATGCGCTTTGCTTCTTTGTATGCGATCAAATGGTGCCGCGTTTGCAGTATTGGCATTACCCTTGACAAGCGATGTATTGTGCAGATAGTTAGCGGATTGTAAAATTGAACAAATTCGTTGTAAAGGGATCGTGTTGCCGCTATGATAGACTTGTATCTTGCGTTCAGATCCCTCGGCTCCACTTTTTTCCACTCGCGATGACATAGGGGCTTTGTCTTCCGGTAGCTATCGGAACGATCAAGAGGTACCGTGCCAGCCGCATGGACACTCGAGGTGACAACCAGGCTGTCATTTTCGATCAAGGTGCAAGCGTAGCTTGTGGGTACTCAAGGTGACCTACTTGGTTTGCAGATTGCGGCATAGATCATCTCGCAAGATGAAGTTGGTCATGCCTGCATGAAGATTGGAGGACTAATTTCGGAAATGAGATTGTTCCAAAACCAAGTGCAATGGCAAAGAAAACAATGATCATCATCGGGGGTGGCGTAGCGGGCCTCTCCACGGGCATCTACGGGCAGATGAACGGCTTTGAAACCCAAATATTCGAAATGCATACCATCCCCGGTGGGCAATGCACGGCCTGGGAACGTGGCGGCTACCATTTTGACTATTGCCTCCATTGGCTCGTGGGGACCCGCAAGAATGCCTTCCACGACATCTGGAAAGAAACCCATGTCCTCACAGACACCGTCGAAGTACGTGACCCAGAGGTCTTTTCCCTCACCAACGACACGCAGCATGGCGAATTTTGGATCTACGCCAACATCGACCGCTGGCAAGAATACCTATTGCAGATGGCACCAGAAGACGCAAAGGCGATTCGTAAAATGTGCCGCAAAATGAAGCTTGGCATCAAATTGGAGCCATTTGAAAATCCACCCTCGGGCCGGTCGTGGTGGCAATACATACGCCTCATGTTCAAGATGCCCGGCACCCTGCTCATGATGATGCGCTATGGCAAGATGTCTGCCAAAACCTATCTGGAATCCTTGAATTTGAAAAATGAGAAGTTGCGCTTTTTCTTGATGAAGATGTTTGGAGAAGCCAATTTCTCAGCGCTCGTGTTCATTTTGATGCTGGGATGGTACCACGACCGCAACGCAGGCTACCTGATCGGCGGCTCGCTCCCGATCGCCTCCCGCATGACACGTCGTTACAAGGCATTGGGCGGCGCGCTGCATTTAAAGGCAAAAGTGGAATCCATCATCGTGGAAGCCGACAAGGCGGTGGGTGTGCGGTTGGCGGATGGCAAGGAGGTGCGCGCCGACATCGTGGTGGGGGCCGCAGACGGGCATGCCACCATTTACAAGATGCTGCAAGGGAAATATGTGGATCCTGCCATCGAAAATGCCTACCAAACATTCAAGCTATTCAAACCATTCGTTCAAATCTCCTTCGGGATCGATGCAGAGGTTCCTTCACGGAACGTGATGGAAACCTTTTGGCAGCCGCTCTTCCAGATCGGCAACTTCGAGGTGCGCAATGGCTACTACATCATGAACCAGAGCAAGCACGACCCGACATTGGCCCACCAAGGAAAGACGAGCCTGATCTTGCGCTTTGAAAGCCCTTGGGAAGACTGGGAAAAGCTACCCTTGGACACGTATACGGCCGCAAAGGAAGCCATTGCGAAGGATGCCACCGCGCTTTTGGAGAAGCATTTTCCCGGGATCACAGCCAAAATTGAAGTCACCGATGTGGCCACACCACTCACAGGCCATTGGATCACAGGCGTTTGGAAGGGATCTTTTGAAGGCTTTGTGCCCGAGGGCAATGTGATGACCACCTCCCTGCCCGATCGCCTCCCGGGCCTCGCCAACTTCTACATGGTCGGCCAATGGGTCTTCCCCGGCGGAGGCCTGCCACCCGCTGTCCAATCTGGAAAATGGATCGTCCAAACCCTTTGCAAAGAAAACAAATTGCCATTCAAGGTCTTGGCAGATTAAAAATCCCCCCCAATGAAAATCCTGATCGTCTACGACTCCCTTTTTGGGAACACAGAAAAAATCGCGCATGCCATTGCCGAGTCGTGCGCGGGGCAAGACATGCAAGTGATCCGAGCCAAGGATGCCCAGATTGATGCGCTGCAGGGAGTGGATTTTTTGGTCGTGGGCTCGCCTACACATGGGGGCCGGCCATCTGAGGAAACCAAAAAATTCCTCGACCGAATTTCGGATGCCGCATTGACCGGCATCAAGGCTGCCACCTTTGATACAAGCATCCCCACGGCCGGAAAAGGCCGATTGACAAGATGGATCGTGCGCTTGTTTGGGTATGCTGCCAAACACATCGCCAAGCCCTTGGCTAGCAAGGGTGCCAAAATCGTGGGCATCGAGAGCTTTTTTGTGACAGAAAAAGAAGGGCCACTTTGCGATGGAGAATTGGAACGCGCAAAACAGTGGGCTGGCAAAATGCTCGGGGCTTAGCATGATCGGTAGAAATGCATTGCTGTTTCTGCTCGGCTTCCTTGGCGTCGGCGCATTGGGAGGCGGCTTGCTGCTGATAATCTCCCCGACAGGCGAGATGCTGGGCGGCTTGCCAACCACGATTTTGGAAGGTTCTCCCTTCTCGGATTTCTTTGTTCCGGGCTTGGTCCTGTTTACCATCCTCGGACTAATGCCTTGTGGGTTGGTGTTCGCCTTGGTCAAAAAGCCCACGAGCAAATTCCTTCAATTTCTAAACATCTTCAAGGACATGCACTGGGCATGGGGCTTCACCGTTTACACGGCGTTTGCGCTCATCATCTGGATTCAGGTGGAGACGATTTATGCCCAAAGCGTTCATTGGCTACAGACATTTTATATGTTGTATGCGATCCCGATTTTGATCTTGGCATTGTTGCCTGCGGTCAGACGGTGGTACCGGTTGTATACTCTGCGCGGGCATAATCCCTTTTTCTGTTTGTCATGTCGACCGTAGGCGAAGCCGAAGCGGAGACATCTAGCGCCTTGTGATACACCTCACGCTCACCCATTTCGCTAGCATAAGGTGCTACTGAGTTAGCTAGAT
>JANMIM010000325.1:0-2047 GCA_031375795.1 Bacteroidota bacterium | reverse complement strand
AGCAGGTCGGGCGTAGAGACAACTGGCTGTAAGTCCGGACCAAAGGCATGCGCGTAGGCACGGTAGGGGTAGCAAGCGCGGGCCACCCAGTCAAACAGCGCAATATATCCCGGGTGCTCCTCCCATTTGCGGCGAAAGCTGATCGGATCCAGCTTGAGTTGCTCCGCAAGCTGATCGATGGCCTGCTCCAATGCAAAACAGGCCGCAGGACCTCCCGGCGCACGAAATGCAGCGCCCGGCTGAAAATTGGTGAGCACATCGTAATCCACCAGGGACTTGGCGATGCCCGTATATCCCAAGCCCGAGATGTCCGCAATATTGGAGCCGATCGCAAAGCCCGAATTGGCATAGGCGTGCATGGTGTAGGCGGCGTTGCTGCCATCGGCGTCGGCTGTGATCGTCGTTTCGATCTCTGCCGATGGCCGATATCCGGTTTCGGAAAACTCCTCGGCGCGGGAGTAGATGACCGCGACAGGAGCCTTGGCAGCCTTCGACAATTCGATGGCGGTTTTGATGGCCGTGTGCAGCGTGAGCTTGGATCCAAATGCGCCACCGACGTGCTCCGCGACCACGGTTACCTGCTCATCCTTCAGGCCGTAATGTTTCGCAATATCCTTGGCGAGGAAATAGACGCCTTGTGTGGAGGCATAGACCGTAAGTTGATCATTGTCTGCCCAATCGGCCACTGCGCAATGTGGCTCCAAGGTCGTGTGGAATTGTGTGGGCGTGATGAATTTGGCGGCGAAATGGGTGGCATTTTCGGGCGACGATTTCTCGACCTTGCGCTTGGCCTTGGCTTTGTCAGAGGAGGAAATGCTGAGCATGGTCTGCCGCACATTTCCACTCCATTTGCCGGGAAATGGAGGGGCCTCGGAGGCAACAGGCACATCCTTTTTGTCCTCGGTGGCGATCTGCACGGCATCGGGCAACATGGCGCTGCGGATGTCGAGCAGGAAGGGGAGGGGCTCATATTCGATTTCGATGGCCCTGAGCGCTGCATGGGCCGTGGCGCGGTCCACGGCAGCAAGGGCAGCGATCGGCTCACTCTCAAAGTGCGTAATATCGTCCTCCTTGAGGCGCAATACGGCCTTCACACCTGGCATCGCTTGCGCCTTGCTCAGGTCGAGACGTGTGATTTTGCCATGGGGGATGTTGGAGCGGAAGATGACGCCGACCAACTGCCCGGGCAGCGCAATATCGGTCGTATATTTTGCTGCGCCCGTGACTTTGACCGGCCCGTCGTTGCGCAGGAAGTCGGGCATTTCGGGGCCGTCATATTTTCCGGCACATGCCGCCAAGATGGCTTCATAAATCCCGACATAAGCGCCGCAGCGACAATAATGGCCTGCCATGGCCTCGGCCACGTCGCTCCATTGCGGATTGCGGGGGCCTTTTGGATCGATGGCCTTGGGGCGCCACACGTTGTAAAACGCGATGGCCTCGTTGATGAAACCGGGTGTGCAGTAGCCGCATTGCAAGGCGTCGTGGGCGAGGAAGGCCTTTTGCACGGGGTGTAGATCCTGCTTGGAATGGGCCTCCACGGTGAGGATTTCCTTGCCCTCCATCTGCAAGGCGGGCATGATGCAACTGCATCGCGGGGCACCATCCACGAGCACAGTGCAGGCTCCACATGCGCCCGATCCGCATACAAATTTTGTGCCTGTGAGGCCTGCTTGGTGACGTATCACCTCGATGGCGCTCGTTTCGATTTGCACTTCAAATGTGCGCGACTCGCCGTTGAGGGTCGTGTTGATTTTTTCAGCCATCGTCATTGTTGCAAGATGAGGTCACAAAAAAGAATATTGGCACCGTTTTCTGGCAGCGCCAATTGCTGTCCATAGCGCAAGGAAGTCATTTGCAGCTGGGCCATCGTGCTTGGATCGCTGCTCCTGTGTGCGAGCAATTTCTCACTGCAAAATTGTGCCGCAATCCAGTGCTGGCGTAGCGAAGCTTTCCCATCGTTTGGGCCAAATGCCAGCGCAATATTTTCCGCGATCGCCTGTTGGTCAAACTGCCGGATTACAAGCTTGCGCCAGCCTTGAGGTGT
>JANMIM010000315.1:0-2239 GCA_031375795.1 Bacteroidota bacterium | reverse complement strand
TCGCCGGTTCGAATCCGGCCCCCCCTGCCGGGCAGTGTGAGAGTCGAGTGTGAGTGCGGGATTGAGTTTGAGAGAGGGTTTGAGAGTGAGCGTGTTAGTGGGCGCTTAGTAATGACGAGATAATGTTGGCGAATTCGAAGGAACATATTCAGGCGCTGCTGCAAGTGCACAAACACTTGCTGGAGGAGGTGTTGCAGGGCCTCGCCGACCATCCTGAGTTGGCGGAGGAGGAGACGCGGCTCAAGAGTTTGATTGCCAAGATCAACCGCACGGCGCGCAAGCAAAATCGGGCGGCCACGCAGGAGGTCATTCGCGCGGCGGATGCTTCCAAGATCGCTGCTTCCGAGCTCTTTCAGCGCAATGACGAACGCCATCTCGGGCGGCCATTGTTGCCTGCATCGGCTGAGGAATCCCGTGAATTGACCCAGGCGAAGAGCTGCTATATCTGCAAGGCGGCGTTTCGGAAATTGCATGCATTCTACCATCAGCTTTGTCCCGAATGCGCAGAGGAGAACTTTGAGCGGCGTGGCGACGAGGCCGATATGCATGGCCGAATCGCGCTCGTGACGGGCGGCCGGATCAAGATCGGCTTTGAAATCGCGCTGAAATTGCTGCGTTGGGGCGCTCGGGTGATCATTACCACGCGGTTCCCGGCGAATGCGTTGGCGGCATTTCAAGGTGAGGAAGACGCGGCGGATTGGCTCGACTGCTTGGAGATCGTGAGCTTGGACCTGCGGAATTTGCAGGATGTGGAAGACTTGGTTGCGCGTTTGCAACGCGATCTGCCGCACTTGGATGTGATCATTCACAATGCGGCACAGACTGTGAAGCGGCCGATTGCGTTTTATGCACCGCTCTTGGCCCGGGAGAATGGCAGTGCGCTCTTGGAAGGCAAGGCGACGCTGTTGCCGGGCTTGCCATCGCCGCATTTCCCTGCTGGCCAGACGGATATCTATGGGCAGCAGGCCGATTTGCGCCCGCACAATTCATGGTTGCAGCCGCTCGACGAGGTGAGTTTGCTGGAAATGCTGGAAGTGCAATTGGTGAATGTGACCGCGCCATTTCGCCTGAACAGCGCCTTGAAGCCACTTTTGGAACGCTCGCCTTTCGCACGCCGCTTCATTGTAAATGTCTCAGCGATGGAGGGCGTCTTCAACCGCGCCTACAAAAGTCCCAACCATCCGCACACCAACATGGCCAAGGCCGCGCTCAACATGATGACGCGCACCTCCGCCGAGGGCTATGCACAGGCGGGCATCTACATGACGAGCGTGGACACAGGCTGGATCACCGACGAGAATCCTGCCCCCAAGAAGGAGGTATTGCGGGACCACGGTTTTGTGCCGCCCCTCGACGTGATCGATGGCGCGGCGCGCGTTTTGGCCCCGGTGGTCGATGGCATCAACCTGCCTGAAACGCCACCATTCGGTGTATTTCTCAAAGATTACAAGATCAGCCCATGGTAAACAACGCATCTGAAATCCATGAGTCCGTCGTCTGTCCAGTCGGGCCATTGCCGGGTTCCCTGCCATTTGCCTACGCTGAGATCGAACCGCTTCTGGCGTTTTTGAATGCGAATGCAGCTGCCACCGAGGCGCTTGCTTTCCAGCGCGGTACGGTCACTGCGGGGCAGACCTTGGATTGCTGCAAGCAGGCGCTCGGTCCGGCGGGGGCAAGCCTCATCACCGAGGCGCTCAAGGGCAACGACAAGATCAAGGCCATTCTCCTCGGCACCGGCAGCATCGCCAATGAAGGTGCAGCAAGCGTCGCGGAATTGTTGCGGGAAAATGCATCGATTGAAACGGTGTATCTCGGTTGCAACCTGATCGATGCCAAGGGAATGCAGGCGCTCAGCGACTCCCTGGAAACCAATGCACAAGTGCATGCCTTGTGGCTCAAGCGCAATCCGCTGGGTGTGGAGGGCGCCAAGGCCCTTGCGCGGCTGCTCGGCCGGAACCGCAACCTGCGCACGCTCGATCTGGTGAATACCCTGATCGGGCAGGAGGGACTCGCCGCCCTCGTCGATGCCTTGGTGCAGGAGGATTATCCGTTGGAGCGCATTTACCTCAGCGGCAATTTCTTGGATGAAAACGCGGCGGATGCATTGGCGAAATTGCTGCGGGAGAATCGGCATCTGCAAGAACTCTACCTGAGCGTCAATCGTTTGGGGGATGCAGGCGTGCTGCGCATCGCGACCGCGCTGCGTGACAATCAGCAGCTCAAGGTCTTGAGCCTCGCG
>JANMIM010000303.1:0-5129 GCA_031375795.1 Bacteroidota bacterium | reverse complement strand
GATCGAAATGAAACCAACGATCACGTCCCCGCAACAGGAATCTGCCGTCGATTCAGGTTGCGAACGATATGCATTATTCGCTCAAATTCGGGGCAGGTCAGGGGTTCTGTCCTTGGTCGCCAGACCCGGCACCCTTGATCTTGTGCAATCGGATCGTCGCTGACTTGCGCCACCGCGGAGCAACAGCTACAAATTCGATGGCTGAGATTTCCATGCCCTTGAAGAGTCCGTCTCCTTGCGGCATCGTGCCTGTTTGAAGTGAGATGATTTGGTAGCCATGCGATTCCAACGCCGTTGACAAAGTTGATTCTTCGTCGTCCAGTCCAAAGACGATGTCTGGCCGCTCAAACCCACAGACCGACTCCAAGCGTTGCAGGTCGTGAAACAGGTAGACCAGGTCCATGTTGAGGCCTCCGCGCATCCTGCCCCGGCCCTGCGTCACGGCACAATCTGTGAAATCGGTCGTGCAGAGCCCCACCAAATCCACAAAGCGGAATTTCCCAAACCGCTCCTGTGCCAATCGGAACATCATGAAGCCGGCTTGCTGGCTCAGGATGACCACTTTGTCGCCCTTCGCCTGAAAAATGCGGTCTTGTTCCTCCAGCAAGGATGAATAGGGAAACGCATCGCGCAAATGAACCTTGTTGTTGCGCTCGGCAAAGGAGAGATCGGTGGCAGAGCCCTCTCCGGTCATTTGGGGAGGGTTCAGAATGGAATACCCGGTGTTGAAATGCGCGGAAATCCAAAGCAAGCCTCCGATGGAGACCACCAAATAGGCCCATTTTGCAACCGACTGCAACATGGGGCTCAGGCGGGCGATCTGCAGGTACATTTGCAGGATGAGCAGGGGAATGAAGGGAACGAGGAAGCGGCCATTTTCCATCCAATCCCCGCCACTGAGCACGACAAAGCCGAGCCCAGCACCCAGCACGGCCAAGAGCATCTGCAACGCCGCATTGGATTTCGCCCGTCCTGCTTGCAGGCTGCCCGCCAGCAAGCCCAGCCACAAAGGCATCATGTCCAGATGCCTGAAAGTCTCGTAGCCCAGATAGCCCAGACCTGCCTTGGCCCGCGACCAGCTCATGCCGTCGGCCTTTGCCAGTGCAGACTGCGGTAGCCAATGGCCGCCATGCGCGATGCGCCACCCCACTAGCAGGCCAAAGGCACCAGCCACCATGCCCAATACCACGAGCAGGCGCTTGTTCCGGGCATCCAAGATCGATTTCGGGCCTTGAAGCAACTGCACGACCCAATAGGCGATCAATGCACCCATGGCGACCGGGCCATTCTCTGGCCTCGCGAGGACCAGGAGCACGACGGCGACGGGCAGCCAGCGCCAGCGCCCGTCCTCCTTCCAGCCAAGAAGCGACCAGACGAACAGCAACCAGCAATCCCCAACGAGCACCGCATCGAGCCCGCCCATGGCCCAATAGACCCACATGCCCTGCCCTCCGATGGCCAAGGCGAGCATCCAGCTGTATTCGAGCCCCAGCCTTCGGGCGAGGGCGATGCCCAAGAAGACACCAAGGATGCCGCAAAAAATGTTGAGAATGAGGTTGAGGGTCTCGATGCGCCCGCCGACCATCCATTTGATGCTTGCAAGGAACAATACATGCAGCAGCGACGAGCTTTGCTCCAGCGACTCGCCATTGTAGTTGATGATTTCGCCGCGCTCCGCCAATGCCTCTGCTGGCCACAAGGTCTTATAGACGTCGTCACGGCCGCCCGGCCCGAGGAGCAGGGCCGCCGCCAAGAAGAGGCCTGCTCCACACAGGCCCATCAACCATGGTCTTATGTTTTGTATTCCCACCGATCAGCGAGCCTTTTCGCGCAAGCTACGCAGGAATGAAAACTTTTGTACAGTTCACGACTTCAGCAGGTCGCCGAGGGCAGCGTCGATCGCGGGAAATTTCCACTTGAAGCCCTTGGATTGCAGCACCTTGGGCAAGACAAAGGCCCCGCCCCAAAGCACGACCGACATCTCGCCAAAGACGAGTTTCACCAGCCATTTCGGAAGCCTGAAAAAGCTGGGTCGACGCATCGCCTTCCCCAGTGCCGCGGCAAAATCACGTTGCCGGATCGCTTCGGGAGCGACCACGTTCACGGGGCCGCTGATGTTCTCGTTTTCGGCCACAAACCTGATGACGGCTATCAAGTCGTCGATGTGGATCCAAGGAAAGCCTTGACGGCCGTTTCCGATGGGGCCGCCGACGCCAAACTTGTAGGGCGTCATCATTTTCGCCAATGGGCCATCGTTTTTGTCCAGCACGACGGCGATGCGCAGGGTTGCAGTCCGTGCCTGCGTTCCTTCGGTGGCCTGCTCCCATTGCTGGCAAATGGAGGACATGAAGGAATCGCCGGGGGGGGAAGCTTCCGTGACGGGCGACTCCAGCAAGTCGCCGTAATAATTGAAGCCGGAGGCGGAGATGAACGTCTGCCCGGGCTTTGGATGGAGTTTCAGGAACGCGGCACATGCCTTTGTGGCATCGACACGGCTGGAAACCAGCAGTTTCTTGTAGGCCTCAGACCAGCGCTGCCCGATGCTTGCGCCAGCCAGGTTCACGACCACGTCCACCGCAGGCACCGCCACCGGGACGACCTTGCCATCCCATTGGTGGTAATGGAGGCGGTCTGGTTTGGGCCCCTTGGCCGATCCCCGTCCGAGGTTATGAACCTCATGTCCATCTGCAAGCAAACTGTCGATCAGCTTGCGGCCGACCAATCCTGTTCCTCCCGTGATCAAATATTTCATCGACATTCCTTTGTAGTCCTTGTAACCCGATCAGCGCTTGATTGTTCACTCCGAACGCCAATCCCGGGACCGCCTTGTCGGCTGGAATGCTAGATGGACTGCGCAGGATTGCCAAACACGCGCTTGCCAGCATCCACCGTCTTGAGCACGACGGAGCCAGCCCCGATGAGGCAACCCTTGCCCAAGTGCACCCCAGGGTGGATGATCGCCCCGGTGCCAATGAAAACCCCATCCTCGATTTGCACGTTTGCCCCGATGCGCACGCCCGAACTGAAGTTGCAGTAGTTGCCGATGGTGACATCGGTCTCGACGGTGACCCCGGAGTGCAGGTGATTGAAATCACCCAAATTGGTGTTCGCATTCACCACCGAGGAGGCATTGAAGAGATTGCCAAAGCCGATTGCTGCGTAGGGTGATTGCCAGGAGATCGGGTGGATGGCGTTCGCCGATGGGCGCTTGGCCTTCTTGGCGACAATCTCGTAGATGCGTTGGCGCTCAGAGGAGTCACCCACTGCCACGAAAAATTCCACATGCGTGTCCTTCAAGACATTCTTGGCGGCGTCTTCCTCGAAATGGGCGAAGACGTTCACGTCGTTGAGGTCCCTGATGTTGCGGTCGGGGTCCGTCTCGAGGAAACCGAGCACCACATGCCCCATGGCAGTGAAAACATCGGCGGCTATTCGTGCCTCGGCTCCTGTGCCGATGATCACAATTTGTCTAGTATCCATACTGTATTTTAAGAGCTGCAAATCTACAAATGATTACAACGTGCCGCCCCGCCTAAATTGCAAGGCATGCAACACCTTGCCCATGGGAGGATTCCGATCGGGGAGGATTGGAAAAACACCGTGCTAGGACGATCCACAGCTTCTGCCAGGCATGGCCTGGCTTCCCACGGGACAAGACAGGCACTTGCGCGCACTGCAAAGCCCGCGGTAGATTCCGATCAATCCTTGTGTCTGCAAGGCATTGCCGGCAATGAGGCCGATGGGTTCAAATTTCCGTGTGACTTTGTTGTCCTCGGGGGCAAGGCCACCCAGCAGTTCGAGGTAGGCTTCAGCTGTGCCATCCCTTGAGTGTGCGTGGCTGTACAGGATCGCCAATGGCGCCAAGACATTGAGGACGATCCGTTCCTTCACCTCGGAACCCATCTCGAAGCGTCTCGGTTGGATCAAGTTTCCAAACTCATACCGATGTGTCCAATATTCCGATTCGGTTTTCTGTTCACTTCGCAAGAACCGTTTTGCTTCGCCGATTTCCAGGAGTTGGAATATCGGCCGGTATTGCCACAGCAGGGAGGCCAGCTGTGCGATGCGCACGGTTGGAAATCCAGCTGGATGCATGCGGTGGAACTTGAAGGGGATCGGCCTGGCTTTCAAGCAATGTTTGCTCTGGAAGAATTGCCATTGCTCGATCAGCGATGCATGGTAGGCATCCAATGGTCGGCACTCCAGGGCTCCGCATGATCCGAAGAGCAGTGCCTCCACGGCCATCGTGGAATAGTTGTATTTGCGCACCAGCGACCAAGGGATCTGTTGTGCAAGCTGCCTGAAGCATGTGCCATTCACCGGGCCTCCCAATGCGACGGCCAATTCCTCCCAAAGCAGTTGCGACCAATCATGTTTGTTTTGCACCAGCAGCCTTTGAAGGCTTTGGGATTTTTCCATCAGCCGCGCTGTTCCTGCCTGTTCGAGCCAGCTCATGGGGTCGGCTGGCAGATGAAGCCTGCCGATGCCCGAGCAAGCCAGGCTCGAGCGGCCTCGAAGCTCGGTTGCCGTACCGATGCGGTCTCCGAGAAACAAGCCGGGGATTTCGGTTCCATCGCTTCTGACGATTGATTTTTTCCCTTGTTCGAGAAAGACATGCAAGACCACGGCGTTGTAATGTGGATCCCTGTGGTGTCCATGCCTGACCCAGTCATCCGCATGAAGGTGTAACTCGACATGCCCATGGTGCCGTTGTCGGCCGATTTGGATTTCGGCATCGAGAAAATCGGGGCCTTGGTCCCAGTTTTGTTTTCCTTGATGCAGGATTCTGAGTCGTTGCTGATCGGTTGTCCGCAGGTTGCTTCGATCAAATCTCAGGCTTTCCCATGCTTCCTGAAATGCATGTTCATTGGTGTAATGGGTTCTACGGGTTGTTGTTGCGGCAGTTTCTGCCGTGCTTCTATTGCCTTTTTGTTTTCTTGCTTCCACGTTGCTTTCTCCCTCTCCCCAAAGTTATTCAATTTTGTTTGTTTCCGTTCCATTATTCTATTTTATTTTCCAAAATTCTCCATATCCGCAAATTTAAGTAGTATTTTTTCCTTAGCCTCTTGTACATTGCTGCCAAAGGCAATGATACCTTCGGGGTGGCCGGCCATGGCGAGCAGGCGTAT
>JANMIM010000300.1:0-1364 GCA_031375795.1 Bacteroidota bacterium | reverse complement strand
CACTCCTGTCCTAAACGTTTTAAGATTATGCTCAAAAGTAGCAAATACTTCCAATGCGGGCAGATTCTAGCCGCCTTTTGCTGACCAATCCCCCCACCATAATCAGAACAGTGAAAATTGCATGATTGGCGGCCCCTCCTCGGCCTTGCCAGCGAAGGGATCGTCGAGCCAATTCCAAAGGCCAATTTTGACCAGAAGGTTGATTCTGATGGAGGCTACCAAGTTGGACATGTTCCATGCGTATTTGGAGCGCAATTGCAGGTATTTGAGCAGTAGGATGGCGATCATGGCCGTCCAGATTTGAATCATCACCGCGTTTTCCGAGATCCCTACGAACGATTTGATCTTCAGGTGCTGTTTGAGCTGCTTGAAGAATATCTCGATCATCCATCGCTGCTTATAGAGCATCGCGATGGTGCTTGCCGCCCAAACGAAGTTGTTGGTGATGAATTCCAGCGTCTTTCCCGTGTCGGGATCTTCGAACCTGACCACGCGAAGCGGTTTGCCATATTTTTTCGCCGCCTGCTGTCCCGAAAACTTCACGGTAAGGTCGTCAGTGATATTCTTCACGTTTGGGGGTATTTCGCGCGATTCGAGGACAGTATAGGCGGTGGATGTCTTGGTGCGGGTGACGAAAAACACGCCGCTGCTGTCCAAATCAAAGAACAAGCCGTAGTCGAGGTAGCCGCGGTCCATCAATAACACGCTGCCCGAGGGAAACGAGATGCCGCGGGCGGCAATCACGTCGTGTGTCTTACCCTCCGTGACCACCGCGAAAACGGGCAGCAAGCCGTCATAGTCGAGCACTGTGTGGATTTTAATCGCCCCCTTGGCCTGCCTGTACTTCGCCCAGTCGAACACTTCCATGCAAAGCGACACCAGCGTGGAATCGATCGAATAGACCTTGTTTTTGATCCTCAGCTTGCCAGGCCTATTGCCCATGAAGGTACCCGAAAGGTGATCGAAAAGGGCGAAATAGAAGTCTTGGAACAGCTCCCATTCACGGTTGGTGTTCCCGTAGCTGATCGCAGACTTGGATGGGGCTCGCGTCACGCCGAGGTGGTTCAGGTTGCCAGCACTGCTACGAAGGCCGTTGGCAATGTCCCGGAGGGACTCGCATTTGGCGATTTGAAGGAACAGCATCGAGATCAGGTGCGTCCAAGAATCAAATCCCTTACACGCGAAGTCGGACTTGTGCTCGGCGACCTCCTTCTGGAACAAATTTCGAGGAAGGATGCTGACCATTTGGGCGAAAATTGTAATATTGCTCATGAGCGGGATGACTATTTTTGTGGTGCAAAAACAAGGTAGCCATTTCCGCTCATTTTTTATGCCCGTTTCAGTAATTGTTTAGGACAGGAGTG
>JANMIM010000240.1:0-3633 GCA_031375795.1 Bacteroidota bacterium | reverse complement strand
TCACCTCATTCCCCTTGCCCGCCTCCGTGTCTGTATCATTTTCAAAGGTAAATAGTAATTAATCAGTAGGCCCTTGTCGAAGTCGACTCGCTGCTGCCGCCGCTAAAGGCCCTTATGGCCTCCCAGCGTAAATTGGCGGACGATCTGTCCACGGCGGTGCATTCGCGCCTGCGCGAGCTCTGCAGCGGACTTGGTCAGTTGCAACTCCCGTCACATGGATGGCAGCCACATTGTTGCTGATACAGCCGAGGCTCAGCAGGTCCCAGACCGTCCATTGGTTTCCCTTGAGCTTGGCGACGCCATTGGCAGTGCCCATGTACACCGAGCCCTCGGTGTCTTGGTCCAAACACCTCACTTGGTCAGCTGGCAAGGGACTATTGGCCGTGTTGTGCACCGTCCAATTGTTGCCATCGTATTTGGCAAGCCCGCCGATCGATGTGCCGACCCAGACATGGTTGCTGTCATCGACCATCACAGACTTGATCGCGTCATTTGGCAGGCCTGAGTTGGTAGTCTGGTACACCTGCCAAGTGCTGCCATCCAGGCTCGCCAATCCCCAATCGGTTCCCATCCAGACCTTGCCGTCTGGCCCCGTAGCAATCGCCCACACCGAATTGTCGGGCAGCCCGGAATTGCCCATGTTGTAGACTGTCACGCCGCCTTGGGCATGCATCGTCCCGCCTCTGACAAAAAGGAATATCGCAACCGAGGCTGCGATATTCCAGAGGCTTTTTGAGTCAAAAAGCTGAATTTTCATCGAATAACTGATGATTTAGATCATTGGTAGACCATCTTGGTACGCACCTTTTGGTCATCGACGCGCAATTCCAAAATGTACACGCCCTTGGCGGACTTGCCCATGTCAAAGGACTGCCTGAAGGAGCCTTCATAGGTGCCAAAAGTGCGCTTCATCACAGATTGACCCGTGACGGTGAACATTTCCATTTCCACGTCATGTGAACCCTGAAGGTCAAAGCTCAAGGTGTATTCGCCATTGTGTGGATTGGGGAACACGGCTGGCAGCACGTTGAACATGGATCCCAGCACGCCGACAGAAGAGGTCACGGTGACCGTCACAGATGCCACACCTTCGCAGCCAGTGCCGTCGGTGTAGGAATAGGTGATGATATGTGTGCCAGGACCAGCGATCGATGGGCTGAAAGTATTGCCCGATACGCCTGGGCCACCAAAGTTACCACCGGCTGGCGTGCCAGTCATGGTCACTGCTGGATCGATCGTCAAGTAGTTTGCACCCAATCCGCTCAAGGTCACTGCAGGTGCAGGTGTTGCGGTTGCAGTGATCGCAGTGCGGGGGGTCGAGCAAACCATGTCTGCCGTCTGGACTTCCCAGTCATAATAGAAGTAGTAGAATGTAGCACCTGCAGAAGAGCCAGTGATCGAAGCCACGTTGGCGACTGCGTATGGGTAGCTCACGCCTGCATTGTTACGGTAGAGATCGGCAAGCGAAGCTGTGCTCAAACCAAGTTGATAATTGGTTCCCATCGGCACTGCAAAGCCCAAGTTCACGCGGCTCTGACCTGCTGGAACGTATTGGGTGATCGTGGAAAGCACCGCTCCACTTGCATCGCGCAACTCGATGGTGCGGTTGCCGGCGGTGGCTGCATCGACCCATACAGAGTTGATCGTGAAGTCTGCCAAGGCATCAAAAATCTGGTAGCGGGTATTGGTTACGTGATTGGCGCCAGTGCCGATCGAGTTGTCGACCGGGCCGACATTGGCGGTCAAGCCGGGTGTCGTCTCCACACGCTCCACATAGTAATTGGTCGTCGCAGCCAATGGTGGCGTGTTAAATGAGCTGCCAGAGCCCAGATAGTTGCCGCCGGTGAGTGCATCGTACCAATCAAACGTGCCTGCCCCGTTCACAGTGAGGGTGGCAGACGTGTTTTGGCAAGCAGTTGCGCCGGTTCCGGTCGGTGCGACAGCGGTGTTGGAAGTCGTGACGGCGACGGCAGAGGTGGCGTCGGTGCCACACTGTGAAGTGACCGTGCAGGTATAGGAACCCGCAGCGTTGGCGTTGATGGATTGCGTGGTAGCGCCATTGCTCCAAGCATAGCTCACGCCTTGGGTGGCGGTCAGCGTCACGAAGTCGCCGGCACAGAGGTTCGTCGAGCCGCTGGCTGTGATATCAGCCACAAATTGCCCCATGGGAACCTGCTGCGTAAGGGTAAATGGAATTGAACAGTAGTTGTTGTTCTCATTGGACTCCAGGAAGTAGTTGTGTGGATCGACTTCCATCACGATGTAGTAGTTGCCATTGCAGGTGCCCGGGGGAATCGTGATAAACATGCCGTCCAGGGACTCATTGTACACGTCGGTGTATCCGCTGGAGATGCCTTGCTCCACTGGTGAGCAATTGTATTGACCGCCGCCGAGCATGAAGTTGGGGAAGTTGGCATTCACAAGGATGTTGTCGTTGGCATCGCGGCAGTGACCTGCGGCAGCAGCGGCACCACATTGATAGTAGTCCATCAAGCAAAAGCCAATTTTGGCACCTGAGCCGACGATCGGCCAATTCAAGGGATTGGGATCGTTCAAGTCTTGGGTGCGAAGGGTAAAGGTGGCCCAATCATCGACGTGCATGTGGCCGTGCGTCGGGTGATAGGTCATCGTACCTGCCCAGCGCTCGGTAAACGTCATGGTGTTACCATTCTTGTGATAGATTTTTTGCTTGATCAACTGCTTCGGGTTGGCGCAGTTGGACATTGCCGTGTTGTAGTTGGTAAAGGTATCCACACCGCATACCCACTTGTCTACGGCACCTACCGTAAAGGCTCCGTAACCGATGTTGGGCGTGGATCCAGTCACACGCAAGCGACCATTTTCGACGCCAGCTCCCGTTTGCGGATATTCGTTCGGCCCACCGCTGTAGGTCGCCAACGCCGTGTGGGAAATCGTGATGTCTGGCAGCAGATCACAATTGGTCTGCCCCTGTACCGCGCAGGAACAACCTGTCGCATTGGTTGTTGTACAAGGCGCTTGGGCAGCGGCCCAAAGGGGCAGCAACAACGCCAAAAAGGATGTAATGCGTATTTTCATAATTTAGACCGATTTCAAGTACCTAAGTCGTTCTCCTTTAGTGGATGGAATTTCAGGGTTCAAGTTAGCCATTAACATTGATTTTACAAAAGTTCAAAGTCTTCTGAAGGACACATTGAATGGATGCACCGTTCACTTTTGTAGATTTCCCGACAGAATAGTACAATCAGCACGTGTTTCGATAATAGTCTTTCAAGAAATCGGCCACCTAACTAGACGATTGTCAGCATTTTTTCTTTGGTGGCCTGCAACTGTCGAACGAAATACTGGAATCCGAAGTTCTGCATGGATTGAGTTTGGATGTTTTTTCGCTTCGAAAGTAGGTTTGCCAGGCCAATATAGATTTGTCGGGACCTTCCCTTGTTCTTGGCCTTCTCTACAATTGAGCAGGGTTCATTCCAGTGGCTTGCGCCTGGTAGTTGCCCACAGAATTTTTTCTTCGACAGGCCATCATTCAGCCTTTGCAGGCAGTTGCCAATGACCTTTGGGCCATGCGATGGGTCCACAAGCCCGACAAGCCAGCATTCGATCGAGTGAACTCCTATCGCATAGATGAAACGGCAACCCTCTTCGATG
>JANMIM010000221.1:0-3327 GCA_031375795.1 Bacteroidota bacterium | reverse complement strand
ATCCGCCGCAAGGCAGATGGCAGCGTGGTGCACCTCGACGACATCGCCGACGTGATCGACGGGCAGTCTGAATTCCAGACCATCTCCCGCATCAACGGCAAGACAGGCCTCGGCATCCAGGTCTCCAAGCAGGCCGACGCCAACACCGTCGAGGTCAGCGAAGGCGTGAAGAAAAAGCTGGAGGAATTGAAGGAGCGCTACAAGAGCGTCGGGTTTGAATACGAGATCGCCATCGACCAGAGTACCTACACCCTGCAGTCTGCCGAGGGCGTGCAGCACGACTTGTTCATGGCCATCCTCATCGTGGCCTTGGTGATGCTGCTCTTCCTGCACAGCGTGCGCAGTTCGTTGTTTGTGCTCGTCTCCCTGCCGAGTGCGATGATCCCGACCTTCATCATGATGTATGCCCTGGGATTCTCCCTGAACCTCATGACCCTGATGGCACTCTCGCTGGTCGTGGGCATCTTGGTGGACGACAGCATCGTGGTCTTGGAAAACATCTACCGGCACTTGGCGATGGGCAAGGACCGTGTGCAGGCATCGATCGAAGGACGTGCAGAGATTGGATTTACGGCCTTGGCAATCACGCTGGTGGACGTCGTGGTGTTTGTGCCGATGGCACTGGCCGGCGGCATGATCGGCAACATCCTCAAGGAATTCTCCTTGGTGGTGGTTTTCTCGACCTTGATGAGTCTTTTTGTGTCATTTACCCTCACCCCCCTCATGGCAAGCCGCTGGGGCAAGATCGAGGTGCTGAGCAAAACCAGCCTCTGGGGCCGCTTCCACCTCATGATCGAAGGTTGGATCGAGCGTGCCACCAACGCCTATGGCCGTACGCTCCAGTGGCTCTTGCAAAAGTTTCGCTGGATCTGGGTCTTGGTGGGCGTGTTCATCCTGTTTGTCGGCTCATTCGCCCTGCTTCCGCTCGGCTTCATCGGTACGGCTTTTGTGGCGCAAGGTGACAAAGGCGAATTCCAGCTCATGCTCGAACTCGACCAACAGACCCCTTTGCATGAGATGAACATGATGACCAAGCGGGTCGAGGACATCCTCTTCACCAAACCCGAGGTCGTGCAGGTCTTCTCGACGGTAGGTGTCGCCAACGGCGCCATGGGGCTGAACCTCAACTCTGCCAACAACGCCAGCATCACGGTGAAATTGGTGGAAAAGGAAGACCGCAAGATCAGCACCGACCAGTTTAGCTCGGAGATCCGCGACGAATTGTCCAAGATCCCCGGGGTGAAGGTCGTGGTCCAGATCCCTGGCATCACCGGCACCTCTGAGGCGCCGATACAGATCGCCGTGAAGGGACCCAACATGGATGACATCTGGAAAATCGCCCGCGAGGTGAATGCCATCGTGCGCAGCACGCCGGGCACCGACTATGTCGAATATGGATCCGCCAACCCCAAGCCCGAGTTGGCGATCGAACTCGACAAGGAAAAAATGGCGGTCTTCGGACTGAGCACCAACGAGGTGGGTGCCGCCGTGCAACTCGCCTTCAGGGGCAACGACCAGACCAAGTTCAAGGAAGGCGGCAACGACTACAACATCCGGCTGGCGCTGGACCAAAAAGACGCACTCGACATCGAGAGCGTGAGGGGGCTCTCGGTCGTGAACATGCGTGGCCAGGCTGTGCGATTGGAGGAATTTGCCGAAATCAAAGCCGTACTCGGGCAGGCCGTGCTGGAGCGCATCGACCGCCTCAATACCGTGAAGATCACGGCCACCGGCGTGGGCCGCCCCAATGGTACCATCGTCGCCGACATCCAAAAGGAGGTCGAGAAACTCAAGCTTCCTGCAGGCGTGCAAATCCAGTACCTGGGTGAGGCACAGCGACAGTCTGAGGCCTTTGGCAGCCTGGGCATCGCGATGATGATCGGCATCTTGCTGGTGTACCTGATCATGGTCGCGCTCTATGAAAGCGTGATCCACCCCTTGGTCGTCATGTTCTCGATCCCTGTGGCCCTGATCGGCTCCATCACGGCGCTGGCGCTCACGATGGAATCGATGACCATCTTTGCGATCGTGGGCTTGATCATGCTCTTGGGATTGGTGGCCAAGAACGGCATCCTCCTCGTGGACTTCAGCAAGCACCTGCTCGATAAGGGGATGGGCCTGCGCGAGGCGCTCGTGGAGGCCGGCAAGGAGCGTCTGCGGCCGATCCTCATGACCTCGATCGCCATGATCGCAGGCATGATGCCGATCGCCCTCGCGACCGGCGCAGGTGCCGAGGTCAAGAGCGGGATGGCTTGGGTCATCATCGGTGGATTGACGAGTTCACTCATGCTCACCTTGGTGCTCGTGCCCACGATGTTTTACATCGTCGAGCGCCTGCGCACGGTGTTGAGCAACTAATTCAATCGCAACAAGCAGGCGGCTACGCCGCCAGCTGCCAAGCCAGACGTGACCTTGGTCACCGAGCACTGAGGATTGTAGCTTTGCATTTTGGATTCGTTGGACTTCCTGCTGGAGGTCCAACGAATTCTGTTTTTGGGGGGCGGTGGATGGGCGGATTGTTTCGACGGGACGTGGATCAGCGGGCCGCTCCCGTTATTCGCCGTCCTCAGCGTACACCGAGATCGCCGACAAGGTGACCTTGGCGGACTTGGCGCCCACGGTGAGGACTTGGATGAGCTCGAGCACGGCTTGCACCGGTGCCGTGCCAAAATCCACCACATACGTGAGCTTGCCGCCAGGGTAGCTCGGCGGCGTGATGTTGTGGATCACCCCTAGCAAGCCGTCGGCATCATGTGGCCTCAGGTCCTCGACATCGATCCAGTGCGTGGCCCAGGCGATCACCGCCCCCCGATCGATGCGGTCCGTAAGCACCTCCACCACACATTTGTTCCAAGGAAACGGCTGCACCTCCACAACTGCCGAGCCGCGCTGCTCCACAAACGGGGCATGCAAGAAGGGCTTGTCCAATGTGAACTCTGCAAACTTGAACTGCTCGCGGTGCTGCGTCGCCATGTCGATGCGGTAATGGCGATAGATTTCATCGGGCGCAGGGAAATCCAACTCCATCAACATCTCGGTGACGCCATCGGGAAACTTGCGGGCACCTGCGATGAAGTGATCCAGGTAATGCGCTCGGTGCAGGTCTAGGAGCTCTTTGAGGTTCATGGCCCGAAATTGAGAAAAAATTGTCGATCACCGATCAAAAACCTCATGGATCGATGGGCCTCGAGATCTAACTTTGGGGGATTGCATTCTGCAAATTGTACTCTAGGCAATGAAAAACATCTACTTTTCTCGAATTGCGAATGCTTGCTTGCACTTTTTTGCTTGTTTACTGCTTTATTGCCCTGTGAAGGCTCAGTTTTG
>JANMIM010000215.1:0-4739 GCA_031375795.1 Bacteroidota bacterium | reverse complement strand
GTGCCCTGCTGGTGGGCAACGTGAATGGGTACTCTGGCTTGGTGACGCCTGAGTCATTGGGCGATTATTTCAATACCCGCAACCGTGATACCTTGGTGTACTTCGACGTGGCACCGATCAGGCCCGAGCGTGTGCGGAGTGCAGAAATCGGCTACCGCGGCACGATTGGCGAACACTTATACATCGATGCCAGCTACTATTTCAGCCTGTACACCGACTTCATTGGTTACCAGATCGGTGCAGACATCAGCGTGGATACCATCGTGAACCTCGCCACTATCAACCAAGTGTACCGCATTGCCGCCAACTCCAACAGCGTCGTCACCACGCAAGGCTTCAGCATCGGCGCCAACTATTACTTCAAGAAGTACTTCATGGCAAATGCCAATTACTCTTGGAACGTGCTCAACAAGCTCGCGGTCGATGACCCGATCATTCCTGCATTCAATACGCCACCCCACAAGTTCAATGTCGGCTTTGGCGGCCGCAACATCCCGGTGAAGCTGGGGTCCAAGACCATCAGGGATTTGGGATTCAATACCAACTTCAAATATGTGACCGGCTTCATGTTTGAGGGATCGCCTCAATTCACAGGTTTTGTACCGACTTATTGGTTGCTCGATGGTCAGGTGAATAAGAAAGTCGCCAAGATCCACACGACCTTCAAGCTGGGGGCCAGCAATATCCTGAACCGCCAAGCCCTGCAAGTTTATGGTGGGCCTTATGTGGGTCGAATGGCCTATTTCTCTGCCTTGGTGGAGCTGGACCATCTGAATTCAAAAAAATCCAAAAAGTAGTGTATCCTAGTTCAATGTTTGTTATAGAATCAAATTCCAATTTAGTATGAAGAAATTATTACTGTTCTCAACATTTGCAGCACTCATGCTGATGACGATGCCAGTGAGCGCCCAGCGTTACCTGTCTGAGATTTTCCCATCTCGCACAGTCATGAAAGACAAAGTGTACGGGACCAACTTTACGGTCATCACAGGCCAGCCAGTCATGGACTCCTTGCGCTATGATATCTACCTGCCGATGAACGACACGATGGCTCAGCGCCCCGTGGTGATCATGGCTCACACAGGCAGCTTTTTGCCCTCCCCACAAAACGGTCAGGCTACTGGCAAACGTACCGACTCAGCGATGGTCGACATCTGCCGCAAGCTTTGCTCACGTGGCTTTGTGGTCGTCGCAATGGGCTATCGCTTTGGCTGGGACCCAACCAACCCTTCTCAGGAAGTGCGCACGGGCTCGCTGTTGAATGCAGCCTACCGTGGCATCCAAGACGCCCGCACCGCAGTGCGCTTCCTGCGTGACGATGTCGCCAACAATGGCAACCAGTACGCCATCAACCCCAACAAGATAACCATCGGTGGCATGGGTACTGGGGGCTACATCGCCTTTGGCGCAGCCTACCTCGACAGCTACGACGAGATCAACCTGGGCAAGTTCCTGGATGGCAATGGCAACAGCTTTGTCGACACCTCTGCCTCGGGTGATGTCGAAGGCAAGTGGGACCGCGCACTCAACCATGGCAACTATGTGAACCAAAGCTCTGCCATCCAGTTTGCCTTCAACATGGGCGGCGCTGTCGGCGACTCCGCCTGGATCGAAGCAGGCGAGGCTCCAATGGCTTCTGTCTCCGTACCTAGCGATCCATTTGCCCCTTACAACTACGGTCCGGTGATCGTGCCTACCACCCAGCAGTTTGTCGTGAACGTGAGCGGTAGCCGCGGCGCCCAAATCCAAATGGGTCGCTTGGGCAACAATGCCTCCTATGAGAACTTGGTCTTCGGCGACGCAACCTCGATGCAGGCAGCTACCGTCAACGGTGGCCTCAATGGCTTGTTCCCATTCTTCCGCCCATCGGCTGAGTCTTCCCCTTGGGAGTACTGGGATAGCTTGATCTGGAAAAACGTGCCACACCCATTGTATGGCAACTTCCACAACGCAGGCTTGCTCACCAACCCTGACATGAGCCGCGCCAAGGAATTGGCTTACATCGACTCTACCCTCAACTTTGTGGTGCCACGCATGGTCTGCTCCATGGGCCTCGCCAACTGCAACCTTGCACTCGCCGAAACTGACAATGTCGAGGCTGCCTTTGCATCTGTCTACCCCAATCCATCTGCCAGCTACGTGAACATTGCCGCCAACAACGGCAACCAACTCGAAAGCGTGCGCGTGACCGACCTGAGCGGCCGCACCATGATGATGATTGGCAGCCTCAAAGGCAACAGCTACCGTTTGGACCACTCAGACCTGAGCCCAGGCCTGTACTTCCTCACGATCCAAACCCGCAAGGGTGTCATGACCCAAAAAGTGCTCTTCAACTGAGCATCGCTTGAGTTTTAAAGACTGATGCATCGGCGTCTCCTGTAGCGGGAGGCGCCGATGTTGTTTTTTTAGGGACTGATAGGTTCAGCAGCACGTGTCCAAAATGGCTATCGAGCTTGAAGTTGGGAATGGACGCAGGGTCAATCCTCCAACTCCTTCAAAACCATGATCTTCTGCCAGATCTTCTGGCTCAAGCCCAGCGTGAGGTCTTCGATTTCATTGACCGTTTGCAGCACGACCTCATCGTTGATGGCTTGTGAATAAAGTGCGCCGACTTTGCTCGTGAGCGAGAGCATTTCGCTGCAATAGTTCAGGTAGCGGGTGAGTTGCAGGGGATTGAGGTTTTCCTTGGGCGAGTTGGGGGTGTTTTCTGAAACGACCCGGCTTGGGTCCTTGGTGAGCTGGTGCATGTCGATCACGTGGGCGATGGACCGCAACTCATACAGCGCCTTGAGGGCACGGCCGCGTTTGTAGCGGGTTTCGACGGTAAAAAGGAAATAGACGGCGGCGCCGATCAAGAGGATTTCGTTGGTGCCGGCCTCGGAGCCTTGGATGAGATCGGTGATCGTGAAGGTCGTGCCAGAAATGTTGATGTTGGCTATGGTGACGGCGAGCACTGTGATCATCAAGAGGATCAGCAGGGCGATGCCGATGCGGATCCAAATGTTGGGCTTGGAGATCCATTCGATCTTGGGACGGGAGTCCTCGGCCAAGGTCTTCAAGTCGGTGACCACGCTGGCCAAGCCGGAGTTGGGAAATCGGTCCTGGACACGCTTCTTGAGCGTGGCGATGGTGCCGATGACCTTGACGACGTCGAGGGTGCGGTATTCTTTGAATTCTGTTGCCATTCAGTGTGAAAAGTACGGTTTTGTTGCCAATGCACAAGCGGTTAGCCAAGCGCATCTGTGAAAATATACGGAAAGCGGGAGGCTAGGTTGGGAGGATAAAAGAGTGATCGCGCATCAAGCCGCGTGGCATTTTTTGAGCTTGAGGCCGCTGCCGCAAGGGCAAGGCTCGTTGGGGCCGGGCATCTTCAGGGACTGATGTTGCCCGCTTTTGTAGGTCCACCGGCCCTCGACGCGCTCGAACGTCGAGCGCTCATGGATGCCGCCAAGTTTGCCTTTTTCCATCGTCCAGGCGATGAAACGCACGGTGCCTTGTGAGTCTTGCGCGCCACCGGCCTTGGTTTCCAGGACATCGAGGCGCAGGAACGTCGTCTCGGCGCACCAGCGTGATAGGTCCGCGGCATCCTGTTGCGGGAGCAAGACCGGGTGTGTGGTCGCGAGGATGTAGGGCACGCGCCCGAGGGCGTAGGCCGTGTAGCGCGAGCGCATGAGCGCCTCGGCAGTGGGCGCATGCGCGAGGCCATCGATGTAGGGGAGGCAGCAGGCTTCCGGGGGCTTTTGGCTTCCGCAGGGGCAGACGCTCATGCGATTTGGGCGATGATGTGGCCGAGGTCGATCTGGAACTCGGCCTCGATGGCGGTGGGGAAGGAGAGCTCGGCTGGATGATCGGAAAGATATTCACGAAATTTCTCATCACTGCTCCCGCACCCTTTTTCGAAAATTTTCCTTAGCCTTGTAAGGTGGTTGGAACGGTCTTTTTGCAGATTGAACTCATTGAATCCCAAAAAATCGATCAATTCCGCTGCCTCGGCATCTTCTTTGTCGATCGCACGAAAGCGCCCATTTTTGTATTCTATTCGTCGGCGGAGCTGACCTTCATTTTGGAAAAACAAGGAACCTGTGTACAGTTTTTTGAGTTTGGCATCGTTGGCCCAAGGTAGCACTGCATAATAGTTGTAGTAGTCGTCTTTGGTTTTGATCTTGGGGTCAAAATGCTCGATTTCGCAGACATCAGTGTTGGCCAAATACCTTTCCGTGTAGGCACAAAACCCAGATTGCTCGCGAATGAGTTCCAATCGAATGCGTTGGTCGTTCTTTGATTGGCCCTTATAGGTCCAACCATTCCGGAGAATAATGGAATCAGACGATTTTTTCAGGAATTTCATGTGGCCGAGAAGTTATATTTGCTGCCGATGTCCATGTACTCGTCGACTACCTTTTTCTTCGTAACGGGATCCAAATCTTCCTCCAACAAATCAGCTAGCTGAAGAAATCGCCGCCAAGCGATATTTCCCTCTTCTCCCATCAGCGATGCCACTGCAAAATCCTTTTTTAGCAAGTCGTTGGGGTCGTCACCGATCGGTGAATAACCACGTCTTGTGCGCACCGTCCCATCGTCATTCCACTCCAAAATGATTCGCTCGTAAGGCTCAAACTGCGCCGCGATGATGGGCTCGTGGGTGGCGAAGAACATCTGAGTGTTGTTTTCGCCGTTTTTGTCGGTGGTCACTTGGCGGTAGACATCGACGAGGTCGTAGAGGAAGTCGGGGAAAAGGC